>DATGXP010000835.1:0-1612 GCA_035298845.1 Chitinophagales bacterium | reverse complement strand
TTGCTGAAAATAAACGCCGGTTTCCAGGCAAACAACCGGATGGAGGATGAAGGTGGTGGGCACATTAGTCTTAATATGCTGTTATCTACATTGCTGTATAATTTACAATGGAGCAAAACCATTCATCCGAAAGTAGAGTTTATTTTAAGCCAGAGTTCTACACTGGAGAACAATACCAATTTTGGTGCGCGTAAAATAATACCCGATGCATGGATGGCCGAGTTTTCGGGATCTGGTTTTTTTAAGGTCAACCTTAACCGTAAGGTTATTGCTGAGTTTGGATTGGGGCTTAACAGCAAATGGATTAAAACCATTTTGACCCCGGGCGTAAACTCGGCAGATAAGGTAATTGCTCCTTTTTCTAAAAACTGGATTTCGGCTAATGGCTTAGCCGGGCTTGTGTTTAACCCCACCGCCGAATGGAATATAAAGCTAAATGCCTCATCTGGTTTCAGGGCACCTAATCTGGCGGAACTTTCATCTAACGGACTGCATGAAGGTATTTTTACTTATGAAATTGGCGACCCCGGTTTAAAAAGTGAACAGAACATAAATGCGGCGGCAGATGTTAGCTACACGCAGGATTGGGTTTCGTTTGCAGTTGCCGGTTTTTACAACCGTTTTTACAATTACATTTACCTGCAGCCTACCAACCGCGATTTTTATGGTTTCCCGGTGTTTCTTTTCAGGCAGCAGAATGCCCAACTCTACGGTGGGGAATTTGAATGGAAACTAACGCCACAGCAAAAAGCCAAAGGCCTGGAATTTAACCTGGGGGTTTCAACCGTAATTGGCAAAACAGATGATGGCAATTATCTCCCTTTTATTCCTGCAACCCGGCTTCGCTCTTTTGCCCGATATGAGCATGATATTTCACAAAAGGTAAGGGCTGTATTTGGCTCTATTGGTTTGGATTATGTTTTTCAGCAAAGTAAACCTGCGCCTAACGAAAAACCTACCGGCAGCTATTACCTGCTTAGCGCCTCGGCTGGTGTTAAGTTTACTTTAACGAGAGGAACCTTTATTATCAGCCTGGCATGCAACAATCTGCTGGGTGCTAAGTATTTCGACCACCTCTCACGTTTTAAAAATTATGGTATTTACAATATCGGGCGCGATATAGTATTGCGCCTATCAGTTCCGCTTTTATTTAATTATTCAACTAAACCAAAAAACAAAAAATGAAAGAGACAACTTTAAACACTTTAGTGATAGCAGTATTAGCAACAGCATTGGTAAACCTTTCGTCCTGCGAAAAAGATGAGGGTAAGTTACCTAATATCGCATTTAAAACTACCAACGGATATACTCACAGTGATGCTTCTGTATCCTCCGGAGCCACTGTGCTGGTGGGTATTACCGCATCTAAAAGTGAAGAAGAAGATGTGCTAAAAACCTTCAATGTTTCTAAAAGTGTTGATGGTGCTGCGGCCACTACAATCAGCAATACTACACTTACTGGTTCGCAGGGAGATAGTTATGATACAGATTATACTATTACAGCCGGGGCGGCCGGCCATACTGAAAAATGGTTGTTTACAGTTACAAACCGCGATGGATTAACCAATACGGTTAGTTTTACGCTTACGGTCAACTAAGTACCATCCTTTTT
>DATGXP010000834.1:0-7062 GCA_035298845.1 Chitinophagales bacterium | reverse complement strand
CTGCAAACAGCAGTTATTACCACTCTCTGGCTTTAGATGCTACCGGCAATGTGTGGGCATGGGGCGGCAATGCGCAGGGGCAACTTGGTAATGGCACCAATACCTATAGCAATACAGTTGTAAGCGTTACCGGCTTAGGCGGCGTAACGGCTATTTGCACCGGGTATAGAATGAGCATGGCATTAAAAAGTGACGGCACCGTGTGGACCTGGGGCGAAAACACACACGGCCAACTGGGCGATGGCTCTACTACCGACAGGAACTTACCCGTACAGGTTATGGGCCTGTCCGGCATTGTGGCTATAGCAGCGGGCAATATTCATTGTCTGGCGCTTAAAAACGATGGCACTGTTTGGGCATGGGGTTTTAACGACCAGGGAGAGTTAGGCAATGGCAGTACCGCGGAAAGCCACGTACCAGTTCAGGTAACAGGGCTTGCAGGCCAAAACGTTACATACATTGAAGCGGGCGCTCGGCAGTCGTTTGCAGTCACATCAAGCGGCAATGTATACGCCTGGGGCGGTAATGAGTCGGGGCAGCTAATGAACGGAACAAATACCGACAATCTTACACCAACATTGGTTAGCGGAATCTGCGGCGGGCAATCGGCTATTGCAGAAAATGAAGAGGACGCGGCATTCAGCATTTACCCTAACCCGGTTTCAGATAACATTACACTAAGCACCTTGCAGGGTGGGCCGTTTGCATTTGAATTACATAACAGTGCAGGGCAGCTGTTGCTAAGCAATAAAAACACAGGCAATACTGCTATAAGTATGGCCGATTTTGCACCAGGAATTTACTTTGTAATAATGAAACAAAACGAAAAAACATACAGAAAGAAAATTGTGAAGCTCTAAGCGTATCTAAATACCACCAACATAAAAATGCCGGGCTTTCACCCGGCATTTTGCATTTCATTCTTCAACCATCCGTAATTCCACTTCTTACTCCGCCTCTACCGCATGGTTGCTTTCTACATTCAAAAACACCAGCCCCTCACCAAAGGAATCTATTTTGATAGTGCCGTGTTTTTCAAGTGTACCGGCAAGTATCTTTTTAGAAAGTTCATTCACTATTTCCTTCTGTATTACTCTCTTCAGCGGGCGTGCACCAAACTGAGGGTCAAAGCCTTCCTGTCCAAGGTAGTCGAGCGCATTAGGAGTAATTTCAAGGCCAATTTCCTTTTGTGCTAATAGCTGCTTTAGGTCTTTAAGCTGCAGGTCCACAATATCGCGTATCTGCTGTTGCATCAGCGGACGGAACATCACTATCTCATCTATCCGGTTCAAAAACTCAGGGCGGATAGTAGTGCGAAGGCGGTTCATTACTTCCAACTTGGTAGTTTCGGTAATTTCAAACACATTCTTCTCGTTCACCTTCTCAAAGTTTGCCTGTATTATATCGCTACCCATGTTGCTGGTCATTATAATAATGGTGTTCTTAAAGTTCACCGTGCGGCCTTTATTGTCGGTTAAGCGGCCGTCATCTAACACCTGCAACAGTATATTGAACACATCAGGGTGCGCTTTCTCTATCTCATCAAACAGGATAACGCTGTACGGACGGCGGCGCACTGCCTCGGTCAACTGGCCGCCCTCATCATACCCTACATATCCCGGAGGCGAACCTACCAAACGGCTTACAGAGTGCTTCTCCTGGTATTCACTCATATCTATACGCACCATGGCGTGCTCATCATTAAACAGCACAAAGCTTAATGCTTTGCTCAACTCTGTTTTACCCACACCGGTTGTTCCAAGAAACAGGAACGAACCAATTGGCTTGCGCTCATCCTGCAAGCCGGCACGGCTGCGGCGTATGGCATCGGCCACAGCTACTATAGCTTCGTGCTGGCCTTTTACGCGCTCGGTTAAGCGGTCTTCCAGGTGCAACAACTTCTCCTTCTCTCCTTCCAGCATTCGGGTTACCGGTATACCGGTCCACTTGGCAACTATTGCTGCTATATCTTCACTGGTTACTTCCTCCTGCAGCATCCGCTTTTCGGGTGATATAGCCGAAAGCTCTTTCTCCAGTTTGGCAATAGCATCTTCGGTGGCTTTTATTTTACCGTACCGTATTTCGGCTACTTTACCATAATCGCCTTCGCGCTCAAGCCGCTCGGCTTCTTGCTTAAAGTTTTCAATTTCGCGTTTACGGCTGGTTATACGGTCTACTATCTCCTTCTCACTTTGCCACTTAGCTTTAAACTCACCACGTTGTTCTTTCAGGTTAGATAGCTCCTCATTTAACTCATCCAACTTCTTCTTATCGTTCTCACGCTTTATGGCCTCTATCTCAATTTCTATCTGCATTATGCGGCGTTCAATAGCATCCAGTTCTTCAGGCATGCTATCCATCTCCAGGCGCAGCTTTGCACCGGCCTCATCTATCAGGTCAATCGCCTTGTCCGGTAAAAACCGTTCAGTAATGTACCGGCTACTTAAGGTAACGGCAGCTATAATGGCATCGTCTTTAATCTTCACCTTATGGTGATTCTCATAACGCTCTTTCAATCCACGAAGAATAGAAATGGCATCCTCTACTGTAGGTTCATCTATTATCACTTTCTGAAACCTACGCTCCAGCGCTTTATCTTTTTCAAAATACTTTTGATACTCATTTAAAGTAGTAGCACCCACGGCGCGCAATTCACCACGGGCAAGTTCCGGTTTAATAATGTTGGCAGCATCCATAGCCCCCTCGGTAGCACCGGCACCTACCAGCGTATGTATCTCATCTATAAACAGGATAATACGGCCTGCACTTTCCTTTACTTCTTTAACCACAGCTTTTAACCGTTCTTCAAAATCGCCCCGGTATTTGGCACCGGCCATCAGGGCACCCATATCAAGCGCATATATCACTTTATCTTTCAGGTTCTCGGGCACATCGCCTTTTACAATACGGTGGGCTATACCTTCGGCAATAGCTGTTTTACCTACACCCGGTTCACCTACCAATAATGGATTGTTTTTGGTTTTACGGGTCAATATATGCATCACTCGCCTGATCTCTTCATCGCGGCCAATAACTGGGTCTAGCTTGCCGGCCTTGGCGCTGTTGTTCAGGTTAACGGCATATTTATCCAGCGAGTTGTATTTAGCATCCGCACCCTGCTCGGTTACTTTGTTACCGCGGCGCAGTTCAAGTATTGCAGCACGCAGTTTCTTTTCATCTACTCCCGTTTCTTTAAGCAGTTTACTTGAATCATCGCCAATAGTTAACATAGCAAGCAGCAGTATATCTACCCCTACATACGTATCTTCAAAATCCTTCATTACCTTATTGGCCTGCAATAGCAGTTTTCCAAATGATTGGGAAGGTACTATATCAGTAGTGCTGCCCGAAACCTTAGGAAGGGTTTTTAGCTTCTCCTCTACCTTACCCAGCAATATGTTTTTGTTTACGCCCGACTTTTGCAAAAGGAAAGGCAGGGCATCTTCATCTACCTCCAGCATACCTCTTAACAGGTGCAGGGTTTCTAACTGGGGGTTAGAATTGTTAAAGGCATCCTGTTGCGCGTTGCTTAGCGCTTCCAGTGCCTTGGTTGTGAAATTGTTAGCATTCATGGTTTGTATATTAAATAGTTAGTATCAGGTAATTAAGCCTGCAAAATGCAAGCCACGGCAAGTTTACAAATGCCCCTCCAAACAGCACATGATTACAATTTGTCTGTTAAATGAGTTAAATCAATGACAAAAAGTGTATACAAGCGGACCTAACCATGAAATATTTTCCGATAACCGGAATCAACGTAAAAAGGCGCCGTTGCTGGCGCCTTTTTGGGGAGAGGGAAAAAAGCATGAAAACTTTAGTTATTTAGTTTGAAATGGAAAGGTAAAACATACTGCACCTTTACCGCTTTACCCTGTTGCATGCCGGGTTTAAACTTAGGCATTTCTCCCACCACGCGTGTAGCTTCTTTCCCAAAACCCGGGCTATCTTTCTTTAGCACAGCCACGTTGCTGATACTCCCATCTTCGTTGACCACAAATTTCACCAGAGCTTTACCCTGTATTTCCAAATCGCGTTCATAGTCCGGATAGATAGTGTTTTTACTCAAAAAGCGTACAAGTGCATCATCTCCACCGGGAAATTCGGGCATAACCTCAGTAACTGTCCAGATCTTAGCAGGCTCTGCAACAGCCGCTGCAGTTACCTGAAAAGTCTCAACCGTTCCATGGGCATCGGTTACGCCCATTCTATTACCCGTAAGATTTGTAGTAACTCCGGCCTCCACATCACTCTTCTCTTCGTTGGTAAGAAAAGAATCCACCAGGTTATTGCTGGCAACCACATTCATTTCTACATCGCGGGCAGCATTAATACCTTGTGGCTCTGGTATATTCTCTACCGGTGGTTTGGGTTTCTCAATTTCAATATCCTCTTCAAGATGAATCTCTTCTCCTAGGTCAATTGAAACAATAGGCCCCATCATTTTAGATGGACCGGAGTTAAACTTATCGGCGGCAACCTTACCCAAAGCCAGCAGGGCCAGTGCCGTAAAGGTAATGAGCAAAGCGCGGCTCATGCGGTTGCTGTAATCGTTGCGGAGCACATACGCGCCATAGTTTTTGTTACGGTTTTCAAAAACCATGTCGATCATTCGGGTGTTTTGATAATTGGTAGGCATATAGTAAATGTGTTTTGTACTGCATCAGCAGTATGGTTATAAAATAGATTCACTGGTATAATGCGGGCAAAACAGTTTTCCATAAAAAGAATTGTCATGGAATTGTCATAAAACAAAAACGCTGGTGCGTCCGTCAACATTTGCCCAATCGTGATTCATTCATAACTTTGAATTTCAAAACTCCGCAATGAATAAGCTACTATTAGTACTGTGCGCCATATCTCTAAACCTTGCCCTTTCGGCACAGGGTTATTACATCGAATACAAAATGACTTCAACCGGCGAACATGTAGATGTAGCGGGAAGTATGAAAGCCTGGTACCAGGATGGCAACACCAGGTCCGACATAAGTTTAAATACCGGGCAAATGGGTGCTATACAAATATCTACCCTGTTGCTTAAAAGCGAACCGAACAAAATTTACATGCTAAACGAAAAGGATAAAACTTATTCGGAAATGGCAGCCACCGGACAGCAAGACCTGGAAGACCGTCCTCAGGCGGAATATGAAGTTGAAGTAATTGGCAGGGAGACTATAAACGGATATAACACAACGCACTCGCGTGTAAAAGTTAATGGCAAAAAACAGATGGAGGTGTGGACTACTAAAGACATAACAGGTTATGGTGACTTCTCTAAAATAAAATCAAAATACACTGGTAAAGAAAATATGTATAAGGCGCTCGCCGCTAAAGGAGCAGAAGGTATGCCCGTGCGAATCAAAGCCGTTGAAAACGGACAAACAATTCAATTGGATGTTGTAAAAGCAGAGAAGAAAAACAACAGCCCCTCACTTTTTAGCATCGCGGGTTATACAAAAAAAGATGGCCTGGGCGTACTGCCGGGAGGTGAAGCCTTACAGGAAATGATGGAACAGTTAAAGAACATGACTCCACAACAACGCGAAGAAATGATGAAAAAACTACAGGAGCAATACAAACAACACTAAGCCATTTGCATTAAACTATCGGCAGTGTAAAATAAAACGTAGCACCTTCATTCACAACCCCTTCGGCGCGCACCGAGCCGTTGTGCCGCTCTACAATACGCTTAACCAGTAACAAGCCAAGACCAATACCTTCAAAATCTTTGGCGCCATGCAGGCGCTGAAAAGCACCAAAAAGGCGGTCGTAACTGGCCATATCAAAACCTGCCCCGTTATCGCGGATGTAAATGGTAATGTCTTTATCGGTTTGGTTACAACCAACTATTACCACCGGGCTTTCTTTTTTAGAAGAATACTTTATGGCATTAGAAAAAAGGTTTACTAATACCTGCTCTATCATCGAACTATCGGCAACTACCACAGGCAGCTTACCTGCTATTTCAAGTTTTGCTTTGTGCGGTGCCGAAAACAATATATTATCCCAAACACTGCTAACCAGCTCGTTCATATCAATAGGTATATACACCAATTTCTCTTTTCCAAACTTAGCCAGTTTAAAAAGGTCATCAATAATGGCGCTCATTCGCTTACTGCTCTTTTCTATGTATTCAAAAAGTTCCAGCGCATCGGCATTCATCGAGTCGCGATGTTCGGTCTGTATAATTTTAGCAAACCCTATAATAGAGCGCAGGGGAGCGCGCAAATCATGCGATACAGAATAAGAGAACGCCTCCAGCGCCTGGTTGGCCTCTGTAAGCTCGGCAGTACGCCTGGCCACCCGTTCTTCAAGCTCGGCATTAAATTTTAAAAGTTCATTCTGCGCCTGTTGCTTTTCCTGCTTCTCTTTCGCCTCGGCCAGGGCGCGCTTTATTTTGGGTACCAGCGAAAAAAGACGGCTCTTTACGACATAGTCTACTACTCCGCTCTTAATGAGATCTACAGCTACTTCTTCACCCAGCGTACCCGAAACAAGTATAAACGGTATTTGTGGTGCTATTTGCTGCTTAACATTAAAAGCAGTTACACCGTCCAGAAAAGGTTGGGAATAATCTGAAAGTATTATGTCCGGTTCAAACTCTTTTATCTTTTGCTCAAAATCGGCCTGGGTTTGCACCACCTCCACCAGCATATTAAGCCCGCTGTTACTCAGTTCATTCAAAAGCAGGATAACATCCCCTTTGTTATCCTCATTAATCAGTACCCTTATTTTATCATTCATAACAACCAGCCAAAAATATAAGTTTTGACTTACCGTGCCATTAAATTACGTATAGTTGAATATTTTATAATTATGGCAGACGTCAATATTGTCTTTTAACGCAACAGGCGAGCGTCATAGCATCTGTAATTTGCAAGCACTGAAACAAAAAGTTATTAACGAATCCCCTCAAAAGGGGATGGCTGCAAATTCGTTTTTGCGAAACCCATTACATACATTTGAGGTATACATTTCAAAATATTTATTTCACTAAAAACATATTTATGAAAAAATTGTATTCTCTGTTTTTGGCCACGCTTGTACTAAGCGGCCTGTTTGCCA
>DATGXP010000833.1:0-2555 GCA_035298845.1 Chitinophagales bacterium | reverse complement strand
CTGTTGGTGTCATTAAGCCTTACCCGGGTTAATGCACAGGCTATTCTTAACAATAGCTTCGAAACGTGGTATACCGATACTGCTTTCTTCGATGGCTTCAGCGGATTTTTCCCTTCTGAGGAGTTTATGTACACCGACCCTGAAGACTGGACAACTACCAACGCCCTTACTGGTGCTGATACTCTTGGCCATTTCTTCTTTGTAACAGAGTCTGCAAATGCTCACACTGGTTCTAAAGCAATTCAATTAACTACCGGCGTTTTAGATACAGTAGGTACCCCGCTAGGACCTCGCCAGTTAACTATTCCGGGCCTTGCTCTTAACGGCAAGTTCCCATTGGAACTTGAGCAAAGCCTGCTTACTGGTGGAACCATTTCGCCAGCAGCTATACCTGGTGCCGGTCAGCCTTTCACACAGCGCTTAGGTGCTATCAAGGGTTTCTACAACTACACGCCGGTATTCAATACACCGCTTAACCGTATCGACTCTTGCACCGTTTGGGCTATTCTTCGCAAAGGAACCAAAGTGGTTGCTTCTGCGCAGTTTACAAGTGGTGTAAATACAGCCGGACAATACGTAGCATTCTCTGCTCCGTTTACTTACGTTGCCTGCGACGATCCGGATACTTTGGTTGTATTGTTAGCTGCCAGCGTTCCTAGCTTTGGTAGCATCCTTTCAGGCCAAACAGACCTGGTACCAGGTAGCGTATTGCTGGTTGATGATTTAGACTATGATTTGTTAGCTCCAAACTTCAACTATCCTCCAATTGCTATCAACGATGCAGATACTACTACTAAAAACGTAGCAGTTAACGTATTGGTTAAGACCAACGATGATGATTGCAACGACGGTACTGCAGGCTTGACACTAGCCGTAACTACACCGCCACTTCATGGCACTGCAACAGCTGTAGGCACTACGCATATTACTTACACTCCCGCTACTGATTTCGTAGGTATCGATAGCTTCTTCTATACCATTAGCGATGGTACCGGTACTTCATCTCCTGCCCGTGTTCGTATGCTTACGCTTAACGGAACCGGCATTAGCGATGTTGCCCAGGTACCGGTTACAGTTTACCCTGTTCCGGCATCTACCCAGTTAAACATACAGTTTGAAAACAACGGCAAATCAACCCTTCGTGTATTCAACATGCTGGGTAGCCTGGTTCTTTCAAGCAACCTTAACAAAAACATCAACAGCATCAATATCGAAACACTTTCAAACGGTGTTTACAATATTCAGATAGCTGATGAAAACAATGCGGTAATTGCCCGTAGCAAATTCACCGTTAGCAAGTAATTCTCTTTAGTAAAGAGCATTGAAAATGCCCTCCCCGAAATGGGAGGGCATTTTTGTTTACATACATTTGCAAAACATGATGGAGGTTAGGATAAATCCGGTAAGCAAAGTTGTTGGCCCTTATATTGAACAGGTATGTGCTAATGCGGGTTTGCAACAAACCATGAAAGGCTCTCTGAAATCAATTCCGGTTAATACCCACTGGCATTTTAAGAAAGGGAAAGAAAAGGGAATATTGGAAATAACTTTACATCATCACAGTGGAGAAGTAGTGCTGTTGGTGCACGATAACAGAAAAGGCGACTGGATACCAAAGGTTGTGCAATTTTTAAAAGCTCAGTTAGAGTCCTGAGGTTCTTCTTTAATTCTTTTAGGAAAGTATACCACATAGTATACTGCTACTACTATTAAGCCGGCTGCAAAAAATGCCATGGCTATTGGGCGGGTAGTATCATCATAAAAAAATTCGCCTATCATCCAGGTTGCATTGGCGCATATCCACAGGCACACCGCTATGTTATGAAAAACATCGGCCTGATCGTTTCTGGCCCGCCAGGTTATAAATATAGCTACCAGCAGGGTAGGCACTATCATTATCATGCCCGGCACACGCAGCCAGGGATAACTTGCTGAGGCTACCCAACAGCTATCTTTAACCAGCCAAAGTGCAATATGCATATTTTCATACTCACGAATGCTTTTAAGCAGGCTGTTCTCTTTCATTCTCCGGGTTTCAGTTTATTACGGTTAAACCAGCATTTGGATGCCGAAAGATGATTTATTTTTTGAGATTACCCTAAAAAAAGTAGTTTTAACCCCACCGTAACAAATTATATATTGTAACTTTTATACTTAGGAATGATTGCAGCCGGCGAAAATAAACTGACATTAGGTGATGTCGTAAAAATACTATACCAAAAAGAACGGATTGAAGTAACTCCCGCTACTATCAAGCAGGCCACCGATAACTTTAATTTCCTTCGCGATTTTGCCAAAGACAAAGTGATTTATGGCATAAATACTGGTTTTGGCCCCATGGCACAGCACCGTATAGCCTATTCGGAGCGGCTAACTCTTCAATACAATTTGATACGTAGCCATGCGTCTGGTTCGGGCCGTCCAATAGATACTATATATGCCAAGGCCATGCTCATTGACCGATTGAACACCTTTGTGCAGTGTAAAAGTGGCGTGCATCCGGATTTGATATTGCTGATACAGGAAATGATTAATAAAGATCTGATACCTGTTAT
>DATGXP010000832.1:0-2673 GCA_035298845.1 Chitinophagales bacterium | reverse complement strand
ACAAACCAAGGAATAAAGTAGCACGCTTAGCCGGGTCTTTAATTACATGCACACCAGCTGTTAAACCGAAGTTAACTTCGTTAGCTTTTTGCTGATACATAAATAAGTAGCCAGGGATGAATACTGCTTTGTCTTTGTAATCGAACTCGAAACCACCGTGAAGTGTGTGGCGGAAAGGCAAACGATAAGTGGTAGTGCTGTTAGCCAGAAAATCCTGCTTGTAGTTGGTGGCATTGTTGAACGCATAGCCAGTGTAGAAACGCATGCCGGTGTAAAACTCGTATTTAGCAAATAAACCTGCGTTGAAAGCGCCTTTCATTCTGTTGCCGCTGTTGAAGGTTTCGGCGTTGTAGCTGGAGTTGTAGCTTAAGTCGGCATTGTAGCCGTCGTTAAATTCAAACTTGCTGAAATCCATTTTGGTCATGGCCAGACCGCCCTGTAAACCCAAGCCCAACTGGAATTTAGATTTTGGACCGAAGGTCATATTATAAGCTACTGAAAGCAAAATCTGGTTTTGGTTAAAGGTTTTGCCGTTTTGCTGGTCGTTTACAAACACCAAACCTACACCCAATGAACCCTTCTTAATCTTCTCGCGTAGAAGAGAGAAATCGAGACTAACAGACGGTGTAGAAAACACCGGCTTATTGTTAGACATACCCGGGTATTGGTTACGGTAAATACCGGTAATGCGGTAAAAACCATTAAAGTTACCGGTAAGGGCCGGGTTGAGTGTAAGCGGGGATGCGTAAAACTGTGAAAAATGGATATCCTGCGCATTTACTGCCAGCACTCCCATCATTAAAGCTACAATTGCGTATAGTTTAAATTTCATGAGTATGTCTAAATTTATTAGGGTCCAAAGAAAATATTTTTTTGCAAACCTACATGAATTTGCCGTTTAAAAAACCGTATTTCAGGCATTTATGTGAATAACTTATCCCTATAAGCACTGGTTTGCTAATGGACAGCCTGCACGCACCTTACTAAATACAGCAAAAATTTACCAGCAAGCCCTCCTATTTCTCCCTGCTATTATATAAAGAGTAAAGCCTTATTTTGACTGTTGATACTTCTTTTGTATGGCAAATAGTTGCTACTTTTCGATTTTGCCGACAAACCCTAAAATTTTTTAAGTCTGTACATTTCCGGCAGCAACTATTACATGTTTTTATTAATGTAAAGATGTTGTGATATACGGTTGTAGGTATAAGGATTTGATTCTAATCCGTTTGCAGCCCTGCCTTAAAGCGGCCCGTTTCTGTAACAGGCTAGAAATTGTCATCTTATTTTTTGAAAAATATTAGAACAACTAAAATTTGAGCGCTTTATAAGTGGGTCATTTTCATTGGTATTTGCCTATGGTTTTGATAAAACTGTGCAAAACTTTGAAATACAAAATCGCTTAGGAAATTGTTGACTTATTAAACAAAGGCTTAACTTGGCACTGCGATAATCTATTTTTAACCAAACTACATTTCTATGAAACAAATTTACAAGCTGCTTGTAGTAGTGTTTGTATTTATGTGCTCTACAACCCTGGCACAGCAAACTATTACAGGTACCGTAACTTCGGATGCTGACAAGCAACCAGTTATAGGTGCCACAGTGGTAGTAGAAAACACTACCAACGGTACTGTAACTGATGTTGACGGTAAGTTTTCTCTTACCGTGGACAGTACCGCGAAAAATCTCATATTTTCTTATGTGGGTATGCGCAAGCGTACCGTGCCTATAAACAGCGCTACCACCGAGCTAAATGTAACGATGGAAGCTGATAATACCACTTTTGATGAAGTGGTAGTAACGGCCCTGGCTGTAAAGCGCGAAAAGCGCGAACTGGGATTTGGTACCACTACTATAAAGAGTGAAGACCTTAGCAAAGGTAGCCAAAGCTCGGCGCTAAACTCATTGCAGGGTAAAGTAGCGGGTGCGCAAATTACCAACGCCACGGGCGCCCCGGGTGGTTCTACCCGCGTTGTTCTACGTGGCGGCTCATCTTTTACCGGCGATAACAATGCGCTGATAGTAGTAGACGGTGTGCCTGTAAGTAATAACAACTACGGCGTAGGCGATGATTTAAACGGAAAGAGCGATGTACTTAATAACCAATATGACGTAGGTAACCGCGGTAATGATATAAACCCGCAGGATATTGAAAACGTAACAGTATTAAAAGGAGCTGCTGCTACTGCACTATACGGCCAGCAGGGTGCCAACGGGGTTATTATGATAACCACCAAAAAAGGAACCCTGGTGCAAACCGATAAGCCCGGCAAAAAGTTTATGGTTTCGTTTAGCACGCAAACCGGTTTTAGCCGTCCGCTTAAATTACCTGAAAGACAAACCGAATACGGACAGGGTGGCCTTAAATCACCCGACTACCGCGAAAACTTCAACTGGGGCCCTAAACTGGATGGCACCCTGCACCCATGGGGACAGGAGGTAGAAGGTGAAGCCCGCGTAAAGCCTTACTCTGCACTACCAAATTCGCTGAATAAGTTTTTTGCTACCGGCAAAACCTATAACAACAACCTGGCTATTAGCGGCGCCAACAAAGGCACTAGCTATTACTTAAGCTACAACAACTATAAATACGATGGTATAGTACCGGGTACCGGTTATATGCGCAACTCGCTGCGCACCAACATATCGCACGATTTTGGCGATAAGCTT
>DATGXP010000831.1:0-1509 GCA_035298845.1 Chitinophagales bacterium | reverse complement strand
ATAAGGGCCTGGTAACAAGCCGCAAACCTGACGACTTGCCTGCGTTTTGCGAAAAAATGATAGAGGAAATAGCAGAAGGCAAACACCAGACAAGATAGTTCCGGTTATTTATCCAATAACGATTTTAGCACTTGCTGGTATTGTTGGTTTTGGTTTAACTGACCATGACCAACACCAGCAAGTGTAACTAATGTATCGCCGGCTTTAAATTGCTTTTGCAGCTTAAGCGCCGAGCCGTAATAAATAACATTATCGGCATCTCCGTGAAAAATAGCGACCGGTGATTTGGTCTTTTTTAAATACTGGTACGTATCAAACTTATACCTTAGCAAAAAGCGGGGAGTTATGGGTGGGTACATTCTTTCGCCCAAGTCGCTTAGACTGTAATACGGAGCCTGGAGAATAAGTTGTTTCGGCTTATTTGTCGACGCTATCAGCGCTGCAGGCCCTGTACCTATCGAGTAGCCTATTACCACTATCTTATTTTCCTGATAGTCTTTCTTCATTATATCATAAGCCGCCTGCGCATCTTTAAACACCTGTTCCTGGCTAAAAATTTCGCCCTCGCTTTTTCCAAATCCCCGGTAATCGGTTATAAAAATATCGTAGCCCATAGCGGTATAAATGCCGGCTATATCGCCCCAGGTATCCAGTGCCCCTGCGTTGCCATGCAAATAAAACACAAGCCCTCGCGTGCTATCAGCCTTAAACAATAGGCCGTGTAATTTTTTGCCATCAAATCCCGGGATAAATACTTCAGTATACTTACCGTCATAGGTAAACTTATAATCTACTGGCAGAGGATGAGGATGAAAAATTAATTTTTCCTGCCCGAACCATAAGAAACCGCATATACCCACATAAGTAACAGCGGCTAACACCAGCGTAACAACCAATATTCGTTTAATCCAAAGCATATTACAGATTTTGATAGAGGCAATATCCAACTATAATGGCAATAATGAAAGTCTGTT
Source organism: Chitinophagales bacterium (assembly GCA_035298845.1). Lineage (GTDB taxonomy): Bacteria > Bacteroidota > Bacteroidia > Chitinophagales > LD1 > Bog-950. The sequence goes on along the minus strand of DATGXP010000831.1, from coordinate 535 downwards.
AGAACAATTGGCGTGGCATTTGGTTTACATAATGGCACAAACAACTATATAGGCATGGCCCAGCTATTGCGATTTACAGATAAAGGCATCTATTGCGCTGCGGGCGATTTCTATATAGACCCCTGGCGGGGTGTTGACCGCGCTGTAATAACACACGCCCACAGCGACCATGCGCGCTGGGGCAGCAAATACTATCTGGCGCACAAAAATTCTGAACCCATTTTGCGTTTACGGTTAGGCCAGGACATCAATTTACAAACCGTTGATTTTGGCGAAACACTTTACATGAATGGTGTAAAAGTATCGCTGCACCCGGCCGGGCACATGATAGGCTCGGCGCAGATAAGAGTAGAACATGAAGGTGAGGTATGGGTAGCCAGCGGCGACTATAAAACAGAGGATGATGGCGTAAGTGGGGCCTTTGAGCCCGTGCGCTGCAATGTGTTTATTACCGAATCTACCTTTGGATTGCCGGTATATAAATGGAAAAAGCAGGACGATATTTTTGAGAACATAAACAGCTGGTGGCTAAAGA
>DATGXP010000830.1:0-8165 GCA_035298845.1 Chitinophagales bacterium | reverse complement strand
GATAGCGATTATTAGTGTGCCGCTTTGTCAAATTTTTGTCATCTTTTAGCGTTGGTGCTGCAGGCGTTAATGTTTATCGCTAGTTTTATACAAAACCTATACGTATGGCAAAGCAAATCCGCATTACAATACCACAGCCCTGCCACCAGGATTGGGCTAACATGACACCCACACAGCAGGGTGCCTTTTGCCATGCCTGCCAAAAAAATGTAATTGATTTTTCGGTAAAAACAGAGAATGAGATTTATGAGATAGTTAGTAACTCTGATAGTAAAATATGTGGCCGCTTTAATACTTTTCAACTGGAACAGCCCATCCGTAAATCAGAAATTGCAAATGGTTTTTTAAACTGGAGAGCTATTGCTGCAGGGTTTGCAGCTTTGTTTTCATTTAACCGCGTAGCTGCTAATAGTGATTTGGAAACCAAACCAAAAATTGTTGCGGAAACAAAAAATGAATTGATAGACACGGCAACTATAGTACAGCCTTACAAAAAGCCGTTACAAGGCTTATCAAAAACTGTTACCGATAGCGACAGTGTAATTTGTATTGCGGGTAAGGTAATTAACGCAGCAACCAACGAACCGGTACCTTACGCTATGCTTCATCTCAATGGTTCTTTGATAGGTGTAGTGGCAGATATATCCGGTAATTACTCACTGGAAATTAATCGCGATGAAGCTACTAAGTATGGAAGTTTAATAGGTATATCCTCTTTGGGGTTCGATAGCAGGCAAATACATCTTCTCGAATTTATGCAGACTGATTACCTGGTGGTTAAGCTAATTATGAATACAGAAAGCGCTATCATATTCAAAAGTAGCAGCGAATTTACGGCTGGGTTTATGATGGTACAGGGCGATATTAAAAGTACTAACGTGATGAGGCAGGATAACTACTGGGAGCTGCAAAATTTAAAAAATCAGTTAGATGCTTTGCGTATGCGTGTTTCAGATAGTTTCAAATTTGGAAACGAAAGGTAATAACCCTACTGCAAATTCGTGCTCACCTCCATTATCTTGTATTTTTCTTCGCGCTGGAAGAAGATAAAGAACTTGCGGTTGAAGGTTTTAGAGGTTACAAATACAACTTCCAGCACCGGTACGGCAGAGCCATCGCCCTGTGGCAGCTCGAACACACGCAGGTACTCGCGCGACTCTACATTGCGGTTCCACTTATTAAATACATCGCTGGTTATGCTTACAATTTTCTTTTCGGTAGCGTTTTTAGTGTTGTAGGTATCGTTGCCAAAGCGCCTTTCATCGGGCCCGTGGTAAAGCAGGTAAGTGGCAAATTTGGCGTAATCCTTTTTGGCGCTGGCCTCAAAAGCCTCGTCGAGTACCTGGCCCAGAATAGGTATAAGGGTAGTATCGGCATGCGGCAGGTTAATAGAGTTAACGGGCGTGGCAGGTGCCGTAGATACACTATCGGTGGTTGCCGGCTTAGCATCTTTATTGCAGCTTTTGCACGACGTATGCAACAGCAAGAGGGAAGTAGCCGCGACTAAAACACCTAAAACCACCAGTTTCTTAATCATGCGCCAAACCTAATCAATCAATAATAATGTCAAAATGGATTTGTTACTGTTTATAGTTATTATTGTGAATAAACGTAAACAGTAATGCGTAAGCAGCACATAGCCTTTTTGTTTTTGGCCATACTTCTGTTCTCCTCCTTCGGGCTTAAAGAGCAGGTAGAGCGTTCGCGTAAGCGTAATTTTGCCAAAGTGCCCTACGATGTACTGATAGTACCTGGCTACCCGTATTACGAGGCCGGCAAGGCGCCCTACCCATTGCTGGAGGCCCGCATGAACTGGGTAAAAGAGCTGTACGAAACTGGGGTAGCAAAAAATATCATCTTTTCGGGCGGCACCATCCACTCGCCATACAACGAGGCGCGGCTGATGAAGATAATAAGCGACACACTGGGCATACCGCAAAACCATGTGTATCTGGAAGAGCATGCCCCGCATAGTTTTCAAAACGTAACCTACGGCCGCAAACTGGCCCGCAAACTGGGGTTTAAAAAGATAGCCATAGCCACCGACCCTTTTCAGTTTGCCTACATGCGCCTGTTTTTAGGCGCTGCCCCCGGTGTGCGTATACTCACCTTTTCGCCCGACTCATCGGTAGCCGGCAAATACTTTAAAGACCTGCCCTACTACGACCCTAAGGGAGCTTTTGTAGAAGACTTTAAAGGGGAATAAGTAAGTGGCTGATTATCAGTGTTTAATTTTTGTCTTGCCAGTTTCGTTGCCATGTCCCGTAGTCAGACTTAAAGACCGCCCCACTTTGCTTTAAACTGAAAAAAAATCACCCAACCTGTCAGGTTTGCGCGCTTTTTCTGCCAAAAAAGGCAAAATTTTCGAATGGCACAAAGTCTGTTACATTCGCCGCGCAATCAATTAACTAAACTAATACAAGTATTACAACTATGGCAACTAAAGACAAAGTATCTATCCAGCCCCTGGCAGATAGAGTTCTGGTAAAAGCAGCAGAAGCAGAAACAAAAACAGCCGGCGGTATTATTATACCCGATTCGGCTAAGGAGAAACCACAACGCGGTACAGTTGTAGCAGCAGGCCCCGGCAAAAAAGACGAACCAACTACTGTAAAAGTAGGCGACACTATCCTTTATGGTAAATACTCAGGTACTGAGTTGACTGTAGACGGCGTAGATTACCTTATTATGCGCGAGTCAGACATTTTTGCAATTCTATAAGTAGTAACCAGTAGTTAGTATTTAGTAGATAGACAAATTCAAAATTTAAACTTAAAATTCTCAAATAACCATGGCAAAATTAATTCTATTCGAAAAGGATGCACGCGATAAGCTGAAGAGCGGTGTAGACAAACTGGCTAACGCCGTAAAAGTTACCTTAGGACCTAAGGGCCGTAACGTAATTATTGACAAAAAATTCGGTGCCCCATCTATTACTAAAGACGGTGTATCGGTAGCTAAAGAAATTGAACTGGAAGACCCTATCGAAAACATGGGTGCCCAAATGACTAAAGAGGTAGCATCTAAGACTGCCGACCAGGCCGGTGATGGTACTACTACCGCTACCGTATTGGCACAAGCTATTGTAGGCCCGGGCTTAAAGGCCCTTGCCAGCGGCGCTAACCCTATGGACCTTAAGCGTGGTATAGACAAGGCTGTAAAGGCTATTGTAACTAACCTGCAAAAACAAAGCGAAAGCGTAGGTAAAGATTTCGGTAAGATAGAACAAGTAGCTTCAATATCGGCTAATAACGATAACGAGATTGGCAAAATGATAGCTGATGCTATGAAGAAAGTAGGCACCGAAGGTGTAATTACTGTAGAAGAAGCTAAAGGTACTGAAACTGAAGTGAAGACTGTAGAAGGTATGCAGTTTGACCGCGGTTACCTTTCTCCATACTTTGTTACCAATGCCGAAAACATGGAAGCAGAACTGGAAGGTGCGTTTGTATTGATATACGATAAGAAGATAAGCAACATGCGCGAGTTGTTGCCAATACTTGAGAAAACCGCTCAGGCTGGTCGTCCGTTGTTGATTATAGCTGAAGAAGTAGACGGCGAAGCATTGGCTACCCTGGTGGTAAACAAGCTGCGTGGTACTATTAAGGTGGCTGCTGTTAAGGCTCCGGGCTTTGGCGACCGTCGTAAAGAAATGCTGAAAGATATAGCCATCCTTACCGGTGGTATAGCTATCAGCGAAGAAATGGGGTACAAATTGGAAAACGCTGATTTATCTTACTTAGGTCAGGTGGAGAAAGCGGTGATAGACAAGGATAATACTACCCTTGTAAACGGTAAAGGCGAAAAAGAACAAATAGTAGCCCGTATAGCTGAAATAAAGGCACAAATTGAAAAAACAACTTCTGACTACGACCGCGAAAAACTGCAAGAGCGTTTGGCAAAGTTAAGTGGTGGTGTAGCTGTGCTTTACATAGGCGCGCCTACCGAAGTTGAAATGAAAGAAAAGAAAGACCGTGTAGATGATGCATTGCATGCAACACGCGCAGCGGTAGAAGAAGGTATAGTAGCTGGTGGTGGTGTAGCTTACATCCGCGCACAAAGCGGCCTTGAGAAGCTGAAAGGCGATAACGATGACGAAACAACCGGTATTGCCATTGTTCGCCGCGCTATCGAAGAGCCTCTTCGTCAAATCGTGCTTAACAGCGGTTTAGAAGGTTCTATCGTAGTACAGAAGGTACGCGAAGGCAAAGATGACTTTGGTTACAATGCCCGCACCGATGTATACGAGAACCTGAAGAAAGCAGGTGTTATCGACCCTACTAAGGTTACCCGTATTGCACTTGAAAACGCAGCGTCTATCGCGAGCATGTTGTTAACTACCGAAGTGGTAATTACCGACAAGCCAGCTGAGAAAGGCGGCATGCCCGATATGAGCGGCATGGGCGGCGGTATGCCAGGCGGCATGGGCGGTATGATGTAATAGCAAGTTGGAAGACGGAAGTCGGAAGACCGAAGTAAATACAGAATCCCTTCTCGTTTAAAAACGAGAGGGGATTTTTGCGTTTGTATGTTTATAATGCTTTCGTATTTTTATGTATATGAAAACACTATACACTGCTATAATTCTGTTTGTTATACTATATGGTGGTAGCATATCAGCCGCATGCGGCTTTACAGTTTCTTTTAATGTAGTGACCAGTTTTGCCCCGTGCCCACCATTTCCGGTTCATTTCTATAATGCTTCATCCGATACTTCGCTGCATTGGTTGTGGAGCTTTGGTGATGGTTCCACATCTACTTCATATGAACCTGCGCACGTTTATTACTATCCCGGTCAGTATACTATTAAATTAGTAGCTACCAGTACTACACCGCCGTGCACCGATTCAGTGGTTTTAAGCAATATGATACGCGTGAAGGGCCCTAGTGGTAATTTTGCTATTACGCCCGATTCGGGCTGCATGCCATTGTCGGTTACTATTTCAGGCACTATGCAAAGTACAGCCGATTTTGTAATAGATATGGGCGATGGGCAAGTGTCGCAAAATACTATGCCAACCACGCATACCTATACTAGCGTTGGTACCTATTATCCCTCAGTAACACTAGAAGATAGCGTTGGTTGCATGGTATATATACCGGTTGATACAGTAACAGTATCCGGAATTTGCCCGGTGCCTATTGATACTGTAGCAAGGCCATTCGCTTCTGCAGGTGCGCATTGGTGTCAGGTTACTTCTTACTTTTTTGAAAATCACTTTAGCGAACCGATATTTTATCGGGATACCGTATTACAAGGTATTCCGTGCACTAATACTGGTAGTGGATGCTTATTCGAGAAAAGCGATACAGTATATCGAATTTTACCCGACAGCAGTATTCGCTTTCTATATGATTATGCTGCGCAGAAAGGGGATATATGGGATATATATATGCAGTCTGGAGAGCGAAGTTATCTCGACCCGGATGACTCTTTAATACAAGTTCGCATAGATACTTCGTATGCTTTAAATATAAGAGGGCAAATAACCCGGGTACTACACACGCGGGTTATTGATACATCCTATTATGGTTATAGTTTAGGGCGAGTAATAGAACATATAGGTGGCTCTTATACATTTATACCTGGTCCCTGGGGTTATGCAGATGACGGCATCCCATTTGTAATGTGCTATCAGGATTCTGCTATAGGCAGTGTTGATGTTTGGCCACTAAGGGCAACCGACTCCTGTGTCTGTCATGTTTGGATGGGACAAAATGAAATTGAAACGAAGACGCAATTTTCTATTGCACCTAACCCGGCATCTAATTCTATAGTTGTTTCAATAAATGCAAGTAATGTCGACATCACTCTCACCATCACCGACCTTACCGGCAGTAGAGTTGTCGAAACCAAACTGACAAGTAGCAATATGCAACTATCAACTGAGGCGCTGCCAGATGGGCTTTATTTTGTTACAGTTAGTAGTGGTTTGCTAAAGGCTACACAAAAGTTGATCATAACTAAATAGTATGAAGAAAAATCTATTCCTACTTGCCGGTATTCTTTTGTTGGCTACAGGTAGCTTTGCCAATGATACACTCACGCGCCGGCAGATTTATAATTTTAGTGTGGGGGATACTTTTGATTATCGAAGTAGCTATGTAAACACGATTCCTTCAAATGAGATTAATACATTTAGCTTTCGTCGGGAAATTATAGAGGGCATTACTTTCTCAGCGCAACTGGATACTCTGTTTGTAAAGAAAAGAATCATTCATGGTAATGGCTATGTAGTGTTAGATAGCATGGTCATTTGCGATTTAGATAGCATTATTATTTTGGCTACTTCCACGGATTGTCCCAAAACCATTTTCGTAGAAGCAAATTCTATGTTTAATGGCCGGACATTAAATAGATATTCTGAACTTTTTTGCGAGAGTGATAGCTCCTTTGTTGAGGGGGTAGGGTTGGTAGTATCTAATATTGGCCATGGCGATGGATTAGGTAGTTATTTTAATTATGGGGTTGAGCTTATATACTACAACAAAGGCGGAGAAATATATGGCTCACCCTACACTATGTTTACCGGGGCAGACCTATTGCACTACACCCCAATACCAGAGGAGTGTGCCACATGGATATCAGATATTCATAGGATGTATCCGTATCCAGGTCCAAATGCTACAGAGATTCTCGTGGTTCAGGAGAAGATAACTACCGGAAACAAGATACCAATGGCTGGGTATAACTTTGTTGAGTTGATTTATACCGGGTTTAATTATATCACTAATGATAACCACATCGACTCTTTAATTGGTTATTTCGCTAACGATACATTAAATAAAAGAGTTTTGTTCAGAAATACTCAAGGTGGGATAACTACTTTATATGATTTTACTTATCTGAATGGAAATACAATTAACGGTGTGCCGATTACCGTCAGTAGAATACCTTTAAATGATGATTCGATTACAATCTGGACATCTCCTCGTAATTCTTACATGGAAGGTATTGGTGGGTATTATGGTTTTCTAAAAGTACAGTATGTTTGGGAGAGCTACGGAGGTGGTAGCACGGGCCCTTATCCACGATATGGCATATTAAGGTGTTTCAGCGTATGTGGTCAAACTATCTATCCATCAGATACCACGGTGTGCCCGCAGGTAACAGCTGTTAATGAACTGTCGAAAATGCCACAGGCTTTCCAAATTGCTCCAAATCCAACTTCTAACTATGTAGTAATCGCAATCGACAGAAATTTAACTGGCAGCACCCTCACCATCACCGACCTCACCGGCAGGAGAGTAGCTGAAACCAAACTAACAACCGGAAACACGCAACTATCAACTGAGGCGCTGCCTGATGGGCTTTATTTTGTGACGGTATATAAGGATGGTATGATATCGACACAGAAGTTGCTAATAAGCCGGTAACATCTTTAACACCTTCGGCATTTACTTGCCCAGCTAATTCTATATCCCACCACATTCACAGGTGAATGGGCTATTCGTTGCCCATGTAATAGCACCGGTAGCTATGCAAAGGCTGTTGGCATAGTATTTTCAATATCAGTAACAGATGTATGGCTGATTGCAGATGATAAATGCAGCCCGCTGACCCGGGCAGGAGATGCATCTAACTATTATTTCAAACAGTAAAACTTAAACACAATGGCAGAAGAAAAAAACAAGCCAGGCCAGCAACAACAGCCGGGCACCGACAAACCACAAGATGGTAAAACACAAAAACGCGATGAGCAGCAAACCGGGCAGGAGCAACAAGACCCTGAGCAGGAAGATGCTGAGCTAAGCGTAGAAGAGCAGGAAGAAGATACTGAGATACAGGAACCAGATACCAAATAGTAACCAGTATTTTGGAAACACTTAAGGGCAATAACTACAGTTATTGCCCTTTTTTATGAGCTTACTTTAATAATCTTCAAAAAGCAGATGGGATGTTCCTCACAATACCGTTTTTGTAAAATATCTATTGTACAATATATATAAGGGTTACTGGCTCATTTGCAGGCTTTTGCAATATACAAGCTGGTAACTTTTACTTACGGGTGGCGTAATATTGGTCAGCCTGCTTATGCAAAGATGATTCCGTGTATAGAATTTATTAAGCAAGTTAACCCGAACCCCTCTTGAACCTATGAAAGCGCCTTTAGAACAGATTGTAAACATGGATGAACTCGTGCGCGAAGCCGAGCAGTTAATAG
>DATGXP010000829.1:0-1576 GCA_035298845.1 Chitinophagales bacterium | reverse complement strand
CTCGAACATACGGAAGCAGTCGGCGCCGTATTGAGCAATAACGTCATCTGGATTGACTACGTTATACTTTGACTTTGACATTTTTTCTACTTCAGAGCCGCATACAAATGTACCCTGCTCATTTGTAACGAAAATTGCATCAGCAGATTCTGGCCTCCACACCTTATACTTTTCTATATCAAGTTGGTCATTATTCACGATTGAAATATCAACCTTAAGTGATGTCGTAGTATATTCGATTTCATCTATTCTTAGGTCTGGGCTATCATATTTCGTAGCTATATCAAATATCTTTTCTATAGCCTTGACATCCCCTTTAATTCTTAAATCATTAAACTCCTTAGTTATGAACAACATAGGATGATCAATTTTAACCAAACCTAAAGGCATAACTCTTCCCCGTTTAAAAATATCGATTCGGTAAATTATGCTACTTACCCCCTGTATCATCCCCTGATTCACCAGTTTTTTAAATGGCTCTTCGGTAGGGGCATAACCTAAATCAAATAATACCTTATGCCAAAAGCGGCTGTACAGCAAGTGGCCTACGGCGTGCTCGCTGCCGCCAAAGTACACATCCACGTTTTGCCAGTAGTCAACAGCTTCTTTACCTGCAAAAGCATTGTTGTTCTGCGGGTCCATATAACGGAAGTAGTACCAGCTGCTGCCGGCGTAACCGGGCATGGTATCGGTTTCTAAGTTTTTAGCTACCCAATCGGCATTAGTAGCCAAAGGGCTGCGGCCATCGCCAGATGGCTTATAGCTTTCTACCTGTGGCAGCTCTACCGGTAATTGGCTTTCATCCAGGCCAACCGGTATGTCGGCTTCGTCATTTTCATTTTCATCTACAAACGGAGAATCGGTATCTCCGTGCACTTCATATTTAATAGGGAATGGCTCGCCCCAATAGCGCTGGCGGCTGTAGCTGGCATCGCGCAGCTTATAGTTAACCTGGCGCTTGCCTATGTTCATTTCCTCTACACGCTTAATCATTTCCTCTATGGCATCTTTCACTTCCATGCCATTTAAGAAATCGCTGTTTATCATTTTGCCTACCTTATCTTCAATGGTAGCACCTTCGTACATGGTCTTATCTATAATCTCAATTACAGTAAGGCCAAACTTTTCGGCAAACTTGCGGTCGCGCTCATCATCGGCAGGCACGGCCATAATAGCACCGGTGCCGTAACCGGCCAATACGTACTCAGCCGTCCAGATAGGAATTTTAATACCGGTAAACGGATGCTCGGCATACGAACCGGTAAAGCAACCGGTAACAGCTTTTTCCTGCTGGCGCTGTATATCGCTGCGGCTACCCACATAGGCCAGGTATTCTTCCATAGCGGGGCGCTGCTCATCGGTAATCAGTTGCTGCATGTATTCGTGCTCGGGCGCAACTACCAGAAAAGTAGCGCCGAAAAGGGTATCAATGCGGGTGGTGAACACTTCTAACAAGAACTCAGCGCCAGGTACATGAAACTGCAACAAAGCCCCTTCGCTCCTGCCTATCCAGTTACGTTGCTGGTCTTTTAAGCTCTCGCTCCAGTCTATCGTATTCAATCCATCCAGTAACCGG
>DATGXP010000828.1:0-4785 GCA_035298845.1 Chitinophagales bacterium | reverse complement strand
GTAATGACCGGCTCATTAAAATCGAAATAGATAAACGCCGTATTGCTGATAGTGGCGCCAATAGGCAAATTGGGTTTCAGCTTAACTTTGTATTGCACATAGCCGTGGCTGGCAGGCTCGTTGGTATTGCTATCGGGCAGGTTAATGTTAGGAAAGTAAAAGCGCACTGCCCTTCCTTTTTGAAAAACCTGCGGCTGGTGGCTATAGCCCAACAGTTTAAATGTTGCAGCATCTAAATTAGCATCCAGCGTATCATCTACATGGATGTTAAATGCCGGTGCGGTGCCTGTATTTTGAAACCTGACCGTATACGTCAGCCACTTTTGCGTGGTATCTAAATTGCCCTGCGGGTACACTTGCTTGTCGTTAGGGTCGTAACTAGCAGTTACATTGAAGCAAAACATGCCGGTATCGTTTGCTGTGTTGTAATCGCCGCCAGCGGTAGTGATAGTATGCACACATACCGGTTGCCCAATGGACCCAAACGTATCTGCTACTATGTTAGCCGTGTAATAAAAACTATCGGCTACGCCAAAATCAACCGCATTCCAAACCAATGTATTGCCGTTTACCTGCGCCTGGACATTGCCATGCAGGCCGTTTACTACACTCACCGGGCCATTTATTACAACTGTAACCGTACCTGTAACACCGGTGGCACAACTGGCGTTGTAGTAGTTAGCCATGTCGCCTGCAAAAATATGGATAGTAGTGGTGCGTGCAGGGTGAGCCTCGCCTACGATGCTCCACACCCCTATGTCGTAACCGGTAAGGCATACAAAACCAAAATCGCGGGCGGTGCGCAGCGAGTCGGTTAGGGTAAGCGTATCGGTATAGGTGCCGTTAGCAGGACAAACAGGTAGCAGCGGCAGGCCGACAGTATCTACTACTATAGCATATACTGATGGCGCATTACCATCAACTGCATAGGCGCCACGCGCACCGGTGGTAATGCGCTCTGCAAAGGTACCGTTCTGGAGTATGTTTATGGGTATATTGGGCAATCCTTTTTCTGCTACAGTATCATACAGGCAGTTGCTATTACTCTCGGCATAGGCTACACCACCTAAGTTCCAATAAAGCGGGCAACCGTTGTTGTTAAACATATCGCATATCGGCATTTGGCAGTCAATATGGTTGCATTCATACCAATATGTCGGCAGGTTGGGCAGACAGGTAATACCCGTGTTGCTGTAAAACAAATAGATTAATGTATCCAGCTTAGGCAGGCAGGTTAACCCCGGGTTATTATCGCAATAAAGGCTATGGAGATAAGGAGGTAAAGAGGTAATACCCGTTAGCTGGTTAAACTGTACCTCCACATACGATACATGCCCGCTTAGCGCAGGCAACATGCCGGTTAGTTGGCAATGGGTTGCCGCCAGATGTGTAAGCGTAACCGGTAATGCAGGCAAAGTGGTTAAGGGGTTGTAGCCGCAATCAAGTATATTAAGATTATTGGGCAAGTTGGGCAGTGCCGTTATATTATTTTCAAAGCACCCAAGCTGTATAAGTGCAGCCGGCAACGCCGGCAGGGCTGATAAATTATTGAAAGCACAAATACATGTCTCAAGCGAGGCTGGTAATGCTGGCAAAGCAGTTAGTTGGTTGTTGCTACAGTTGATTTCCTCCAGGTTGTCTGGCAGCGCCGGAAGAGCAACAAGCTGGTTGTTGCTACAGTAGAGTCGCCTGAGGCTGGAAGGCAGCACCGGCAATGTTACAAATTGATTGTGGCTGCATTCAAGGGTTTCTAACAAGGGCAAGGTAGGTAGGGCAGTTAACTGGTTATACGAACAACTTAGCAAGCGTAAACTGTCGGACAAAATGCCCAGGCTGGTTAGCTGGTTATTATCGGCAAAAACAATCCTGGTACCGGTTGGCAGCGCAGGTAAAGTGATAAGCTGATTTTTATTTACGGTTAAATTAGAAAGCGCTGTCGGCAATGCGGGCAACGTGGTGAGCAGGTTACTGTCTGCCTTTAAATACTCTATACCGGTTGGCAGTGCAGGTAGCGTGGTAAGCAGGTTATAAGAGCAATCGATATGCATAAGTGGTTGTGGCAGCTGAGGCAAAGCAGTTAAACTGTTATGGCTACAGTCTAATTGTTTTAGGTTTTTAAAATAACCTATGCCTTCCAGATTACTGATGTAGCGCATATCGCAAATCACAAACTGCGCATTAATCACATCTGTACAGGTGGTATCCAGCATATTACCGTTCATGCACTGTGGAAAAGTGGAGGTAAGGTACTGCACAAAGTTAGCATCGGGTATAGTTACATACTGCGCCCTGGTACTGGATAGCAGGAGGGTAAACAGGATGAGGAGTAGCGTGTGTTTCATATGGGTTGGTTCTAAGCCAAATATAATACAATCAATCTATGTTCATCTATCGCTCATGTCATGGTTGCGTCATTTTTTTAAAGTGTAATTATATCAAGCACGCACTACTAAAACAAAACAGGATGAACACGTCACCGTATTCATCCTGCTAATCTTGTTACTGCTGTATTTAATTCTGTATTCGGGTTGGCCGTTTTGTATTACTTCGGGCTTCGGCCTTCCGCCTTCCCACTTGTGCTTACTGTTTTACAAACCTCAGTTGCTTTTTCTGTGTTTGGTAGCCGGCGTGCAGTATATACGTGCCTGCTGCCAGTTGGCCTACGTTAATATGGTTGGTTTCTGACTGTTGTAATAATAGCTTGCCGGCCAGGTCGTATACCTGCAGCAGGGTGGCTATGTTACCGGGCAGGCCTTCTATAGTCAATACATCGGTAGCGGGGTTAGGATATAGTTTAAGCGTAGCAGCATTTATATCATCTATACCCGATATTACAGTTATAACGGTAACGATTGATGTGGCAGAACATCCGTTGGCGTAAGTAACACGCACACTGTAGTTGCCCGAGGTTACAGCGGTGTAAGTCTGGCTGTTAGCATTATTAATAGGCTGGCCGTTAAGGTACCACTGGTAGCCTACACCCGGTGTGCTGGTAAGGGTATAATTGTTGGCGGTTATTTCAGGCTGGGTTACACCCTGTACCAGGTACCACTGGTAAGTGTACGGCGCGGTACCATTGCCTACATAAGCCTCTAACTGGCCGGCATGGGTAGTGTTACAACTGTTATCGTTGTTATTATATACAGTTACATACAGGTCGTTATAGGTGCTTATATCGCGCGATGCAGTAGCGGTACAGGTGTTAGCACCGGTTACGGTTACGGTATAAGTGCCGTTTGGAAGGTTGTTTATTATAGCGGTATTTTGCCCGTTGCTCCACTGGTAGCTGTAGGGGGCAGTGCCGTTGCCTACATAAGCCTCCAGCTGTCCGGCGTTGGTGGTGTTGCAGCTGTTATCGGCATTATTATATACAGTTACGTATAGGTCGTTATAAGTGCTTATATCGCGCGATGCAGTAGCGGTGCAAGTGTTAGCACCGGTTACGGTTACGATATAAGTGCCATTTGTAAGGTTGTTTATTATAGCAGTATTTTGCCCGTTGCTCCACTGATAGCTGTACGGTGCGGTGCCGTTGCCTACATAAGCCTCCAGCTGTCCTGCGTTGGTGGTGTTGCAACTGTTATCGTTGTTATTATATACAGTTACATACAGGTCGTTATAAGTGCTTATATCGCGCGATGCAGTGGCGGTACAGGTATTGGCACCGGTTACGGTTACTGTATAAGTGCCATTTGTAAGGTTGTTTATTATAGCAGTATTTTGCCCGTTGCTCCACTGGTAGCTGTAGGGGGCAGTGCCGTTGCCTACATAAGCCTCCAGCTGTCCGGCATTGGTGGTGTTGCAGCTGTTATCGGCATTGTTGTATACAGTTACGTATAGGTCGTTATAGGTATTTATGCTGCGCGATGCAGTAGCGGTACAGGAGTTAGCAGCAGTTACGGTTACTGTGTAAGTGCCATTTGTGAGGTTGTTTATTATAGCAGTATTTTGCCCGTTGCTCCACTGGTAGCTGTAGGGGGCAGTGCCGTTGCCTACATAAGCCTCCAGCTGTCCGGCGTTGGTGGTGTTACAACTGTTATCGGCATTGTTGTATACAGTTACGTATAGGTCGTTATAGGTGCTTATAGTACGCGATGCAGTAGCCGAACAACTGTTGGTGCCCGTTACGGTTACTGTATACGTGCCGTTAGCCAGGTTACTGATGGTGCTGGTGGTTTGCCCGTTGCTCCACTGATAAGTGTAAGGACCGGTGCCGCTGCTTACATAAGCTTCCAGTTGCCCGGCGTTGGTGGTGTTGCAGCTGTTATCCTGGTTATTGTATATAGTTACGTATAGGTCGTTATAAGTGCTTACTTCCCGGTACGCCTCGGCAGTGCAGCCATTGGCACCGGTTACTACTACCTTGTAGGTGCCGTTAGGCAATCCGTTCATAATTTGTGTGGTGCCTATCAGGCTATCGCATTGCGCAGACGCGCGGTAACCGGTTAAAGTAATACATAGCAGCACTAAAAAGAAGTGAATTTTTTTCATGTTCGTCATTTAATTTAATCAATAAGTGAGCGCGAAAGTAACAATCACACCGGCTTTATAACAACCATATTTTTGTCAAATATCGGAATCCTGAATTGGGGTACTATAGGCAATTCTGCCTGCGTATTTGGCAGCTTTGCATTGCTTCCTTCTTCTGAATTAATTTTATCCCATTACCTATACCGGTAATCTCGTTACCAAAAACAGGTAAAATTTTAAATAATCTGAGTTTCACTTGCCGGCTTCTTCCCACTTTTGCAGTATGGAAACAAACGAAATACTACCCCCCGACCC
>DATGXP010000827.1:0-15453 GCA_035298845.1 Chitinophagales bacterium | reverse complement strand
ATAAACATATCGCCTAAGAAAATTTACCTGAAGATGATAGAAGACCCTAACAAGGGCACCGAGATTTTGTACATAGAAGGTCAAAACGAAGGCAAGGCAATAGTTAATGCTGGTAAAATGATACCTACGCTTAAGTTAAAGCCATTCAGCAGCCTGCTTACCAAAGACCAGCACCATACTATCCTGTCATCGGGTTTTACAATTGTGGGCAAAATAGTATCACAGGGCATGCAAAAGGCCGATGCGCAGGGCAAGTTCGACGAAGTATTCAAGTATGTAGGCGACGTTACGTGGAACAACAGAAACTGTTATAAACTGGTAATAGAAGACCCTACGTGGGGCTACACTACCTATACAGCCCAAAAGGGAGAGAATATGTATAAGATTGCTCTCAAGTTTTTAATACCCGAGTATTCAATGGTAGAAACAAGCGGGGTTAAAAATTTTGAAGAAGATTTGGGCGGCAAAACGCTGAGAATTCCGACTTCATATTCTAAGAAAACGGTAATGTATATCGATAAGGAAAACATGTTCCCTATCTTTCAGGAGGTAAGCGATGATAAAGGCATATTCGAACGCTATTCTTTCCTTAACCTGGTAGTAAACCCGGCATTTAAAGCCGATGAATTTACCGAAGATTTCGGCGACTATAATTTTTAACCCAAATTGAGCTTATCCTTACTGCCTCTGAGCAGTATCATTGTGTCAGAGCTATCAAAACTTTATTATTGAGCTATGAATCGTGTGGTAATTACAGGTGTGGGTATTTGGTCTTGCATAGGTAAAAATGTGGATGAAGTGCGCGATTCGCTGTACAAGGGTAAATCGGGCATTATATTAGACCCCGCACGTAAAGAATTTGGTTACCGTTCGGGCCTTACCGGCACTTGCGAGCAACCCCAGCTAAAAGGCCTGCTCGATCGTCGTTCACGCATTATGTTATCCGAACCCGGCGAGTATGCCTACATGGCCACTTTGCAGGCTTTGCAGCAGGCCAAAATGGACCAGGAGTTTCTCGACCATCACGAAACAGGTATTATTTACGGTAACGATAGCACCGCCCAGGCGGTGGTAGAGTCTACCGATATAATGCGCGAAAAGAAGAACACCCAGTTTGCGGGAAGCGGTGCGGTTTTTCAAACCATGAATAGCACCGTGAATATGAACCTGGCTACAATTTTTAAGTTAAAGGGGATAAACTTTACCGTAAGCGCGGCATGTGCCAGTGGCTCGCACTCAATAGGCCTGGGCTATTTTTTAATACGCCATGGCTATCAGGATAGGGTGGTATGTGGCGGAGCGCAAGAGTTAAATATATTCTCCATGGGCACCTTCGATGCCCTGGCTGCTTTCTCGGTACGCGAAAGCGACCCTACCAAAGCTTCGCGCCCCTTCGACCGCGACCGCGATGGCCTTATACCCAGTGGAGGGGCGGCTACAGTCATCATCGAATCGTACGAAAGTGCCATGAAACGCGGTGCCACTATATTGGGCGAAGTGATAGGCTACGGCTTTTCATCTAACGGTGGGCATATATCTAACCCAACTGTTGATGGTCCGGTGCGTTCGCTGATGATGAGTCTGAATGAGGCAAACGTTAAGCCGGATGATATTGACTATATTAACGCACATGCCACCAGCACACCGCAGGGCGATGCCAGCGAGGCGCAGGCTATTGGCGCGGTGTTTGGTGCGTATCAGCCGTTGGTTAGCAGTACCAAGTCGATGACAGGGCACGAATGCTGGATGGCGGGAGCCAGTGAAATTGTATATTCGCTGATTATGATGCAGAACAGCTTTGTGGCTCCTAATATCAACTTCGAAAATCCCGATGAATATTCGGCCAAATTGAACATTGCACAAACCACTAAAGAGAAGAATATTGATGTGTTTCTGTCTAACTCTTTCGGTTTTGGCGGAACTAATTCGACCCTTATTGTTAAGAAGTGGAAATCGTGATAAATAAACAACCCAACACAAGACTATGAGCAACGAAGAAACAATTTCTAAAATCAACGAATTCCTTATTGAGGAGTTTGAAGTAGATGGCAGCACCATTACACCCGATGCGCCATTAAAAGAAACCCTGGAGCTTGATTCGTTAGATTATGTTGACCTCGTGGTTATTATAGAGGGTAATTTTGGTATTAAAGTGAAACAGGAAGATTTTACCGGCATCCGCACATTTCAAAACCTGTACGATTATGTAATAAGCAAAACCCAGGCTAAAGCTTAGGTAATGGCAGAGTGGAAGGGCAAAAGCCGTGGCAACAAACTCGGGTACAGCATTTTTGTATTCCTTATCAAAAATTTTGGAGTTTATCCTGCCTATGCAGTGCTTTATCTGGTGGTGCTGTACTATTTCTTTTTTTCGTCCGAAACCTCGGGGCACATTTACCGGTATTTCAACCGGCGCATTGGTTACAGCAAAGTCAAATCTTTCTTTAAAATATATACCAGTTACTACCGGTTGGGCCAAATGCTGATAGATAAGACTATGATAATGGCCGGTATGAAAGATAAGTTTACTTCCGAATCTTTTGGGGCCGAAAACATGAGGGCCATTGTAGCGCAAAAAAAAGGCGGTATTTTGCTGGGCGCGCACCTGGGCAACTGGGAAATAGCCGGCCATTATCTGATGGGTTATGGCGACACCATTAATATTTTGGTATACGACCGCGAGCACGAGCAGATAAAGCAGTACATGGAGCAGGTTACCGGTGGGCGTAAATTTAAGCTGATAGCTATCAAAGACGATTTATCGCACATTTACGAGATAGGCGAGGCGCTCGAGCGCAATGAGATAATAGCTACCACCGCCGATAGGTTTCTGGGAGAAGGTAAAACACGCTCCTTTAAATTTTTGGGCGAAGAAGCCCGTTTCCCTGCAGGTATTTTTCAGATTATTAAAACTTTCAGGGCCAACTATTCGTTTGTATATGGGGTAAAGAAACGGTCTACGCACTATAATTTTTATTGCCGGCCGCACCGTACGGTTACTAACGAAACCACCATTGATATGATAATGGAAGATTATGTGCGCGACCTGGAAGTAATGGTAAAGGAAAACCCCGACCAGTGGTTTAATTATTACGACTTCTGGAAAAAGTAGGGGCCACCAGGCAAGAAGAAGGAAGAAACAGGAAGAAGTTGCATTTAGATTTAGCAATTCGTATTGGTTTGATAATTGGTAATTGAAAATTGATAATTAGAATTTATGCTCCCAGTAACCGGACAACAATTAATAAACCTGATACCACAAAAGCCACCTTTTGTGCTTATCAGCACACTGCATACGGTGAGCGAGAGCAACTCGGTAACTACTTTTAATTTTGATAATAACCACGTGTTGTGCCAAAATGGTAAACTTACTGCAGCAGGCTTAATGGAAAATATAGCCCAGACTGCTGCCGCCAAAATGGGTTACGAGTGCGATATGCTAGGCAAAAAAATACCGGTAGGTTTCATTGGCGATGTCCGCGATTTTGTATACACCCGCTTACCACTGGTAGGCGAGGAGATAGAAACCGAAATTGTAATCAATAATCAGGTGTTTGATGTAAGCATGATTACCGGTTCGGTAAAACAGAACGGCGAGGAAATTGCCAGTTGCAAAATGAAAATTTTTGTAGAGCCGGAAGAGAAAAAAGAGGTAAAAGCAACATGAGTCATAAGCACGCACCATCTTTGTCGGCAGTTGCGCGTATTGAAATACGCTTTAACGAGTGCGACCCGCTGGGTATAGTATGGCATGGCAACTATGTAAATTATTTTCAGGAGGGGCGCGAGGCCTTTGGTAAAAAATACGGCCTTGATTATATGGAGATGTATAAAAAGGGGTATGCTACGCCTATAGTACACTTAGCCACCGATTTTAAACGCACCTTAACTTATAAAGATATTGCACTGGTAGAAACTACCATGCGGCATACACACGCTGCCAAGGTAATTTTTGATTATGTGATTAAGAACGAAAATACAGGCGAATTGATTTGTAAAGGCACAACTACACAGGTATTTGTTAGCAGTGTAGGTATGGAGTTATCGCTGGTAGTGCCCGAAGTATTTGCCGATTGGAAAAAGAAAAACGGATTATAGTGAAACCTGTTTACATAGCTGCCGATAACATTATCTCACCGCTCGGAAACTCTACCGCAGAGAATTTTGAGAAGGTGAGAAAGGGTATTAGTGGCATCAGGCAGGTAACTGATGCCACTTTTGCGGCTGAACCTTTCTATGCATCAATGTTTGCGGCAGGCGCTATACCTGTAATATCAAATGATGCTACCCGTTTCGAAAATCTGTGCATTGCTTCTATACAGCATGCTTTATCACAAACAAGTATCACACTGGCAGACGCCGGCACGCTGTTTATTCTGTCTACTACCAAAGGCAATATAGAATTGATAGAAGGGCAGCCTGTAACAGATGAACTACAGCATAAAGTTTCGCTATATAATACCGCTAAATCTATAGCCGGTTATTTTGGTTCGGTAAACAAGCCATTGGTAATTTCAAACGCCTGCATATCGGGCGTACTGGCAGTAGTTACAGCCGGGCGGTTGCTGCAGCAGGGCACATACAGGCATGTAGTTATAACCGGTGCCGATGTGCTTTCCCGGTTTGTCATCAGCGGTTTTAAAGCGCTGAATGCTATGAGTATGAACGAGTGCAAACCTTTCGATAAACAGCGCGATGGTATTAACCTGGGCGAATGTGCGGCTACTATTGTGCTTACCGTTGATAGCAAATTATCTAAGGGTGTGGTAGTAAGCGGTGGCAGCAGCACCAACGATGCAAACCATATTTCCGGCCCATCGCGCACAGGGCTTGAACTTTCCTACGCCGCTAACACTGCTATGCAGCAAAGTGAAGTTTTACCGGCGGGCTTGTCTTTTGTTTCGGCACATGGCACGGCCACGGTATACAACGATGAAATGGAAGCAAAGGCGTTCTCGCATTCGGGCCTTTCTGCCATACCGGTGCATAGCCTAAAGGGGCACTTTGGGCATACCCTGGGTGCAGCGGGTGTCTTAGAGTCTATTCTCACTTGCCAATCTCTATTGGATGGTGTTGTATTGCCCAGCCGTAATTTTGGCGAATTGGGTGTTTCAGAAACTATTAACGTGAGTAAGGAATTGAATAAAAGCGACAAAAATCATGCATTGAAAACCGCCTCTGGATTTGGTGGATGTAACGCAGCAGTTGTATATTCGTTAGATGATTATATAGATAAAACATGATAGTTACCGTGATAGCAACAGGATGGATTCCTGGGTTATCAATGTGTCTGTTTTATCTGCCTAATCAATAGTGGTTAATCAGAGTAATTAATAAATAATATGAAAGAGAAAGTAGATGTACTTGTTATTGGCGCCGGTCCATCGGGCACGGTAGCAGCCTCTATTATTAACCAGGCTGGTTTTAAAGTTAAAATTGTAGAGCGCGAAAAATTTCCGCGTTTTGTAATTGGCGAAAGCCTTTTGCCTAAGTGTATGGAAGCGCTTGAAGCCGCTGGCTTTTTACCTGTGTTAGAAAAACAGGGTTACCAGCAAAAGTTTGGGGCTAAGTTTGTAAATGAGGATAAATCTGTAATGGATTTCAATTTCAGCGATCAGTTTACCAAAGGCTGGAGCTGGACATGGCAGGTGCCCCGCGCAAATTTCGACCAGGTGCTGGCGCAGGAGGTAGAGCGCATGGGCGTGCCGGTAGAATATGAAACTACTGTAACTGCTATTGAGTTTCATGGTACAGATTCTACCACCACGGTAGTAGATAAGAGTGGCACAGAGAAACAAATAGATGCCCGCTTTATTGTAGATGCCTCTGGCTATGGCCGCGTTATTCCGCGCTTGTTTAAGCTCGATAGGCCATCGAACCTGCCACCGCGCAAAACCCTTTTTACACATATACGCGATACCAGGCGTAACGATTATGTAGAACCTAACCGTATATTAATTGTAGATCACAAACCGGGTGTGTGGGCATGGTGTATACCTTTTAGTAATGGCATTACTTCCTGCGGTTTTGTTAGCGAGCCGGGTTTCTTCGAAGCTTTTGAGGGCACACCGGAAGAGCAGCTGCGTAGTATTATTGCCACAGAGTGGTCTATTGCCGACCGCTTCAAAGATTCAGAGTTTCTATTCGAGCCGCGCACCTTGCAGGCATGGTCGGTTAGTACCGATAAGTTCTGGGGCGATGGCTTTGTACTTACCGGTAACGTAACCGAGTTTCTTGACCCTGTATTTTCATCCGGCGTTACATTAGCTGTTACATCCTCACACCTGGCGGCTACACAGGTAGTGCGTCAACTTCAAGGCGAAAATGTGGATTGGCAAAAAGAGTATACCGATGTAATGATGCAGGGGGTAGATACCTTCCGCTCATACGTGGTAGCCTGGTACGATGGCACTTTACAAAAAATATTCTTTGCCGAGGAGCGTAACCAGGAAGTTATCAGCCAGATTTGCTCAGTGTTGGCCGGCTACGTTTGGGACCTCAACAACCCGTATGTAAAAAACCACGCCACTTACCTTAAGCGTATGGTGCGCTTAATAAATGTTGGTAAAAAGCTCAAGGATTTGGAAGAAAGCGAACTAAACAGCGAAGCTTAGGCTTGTGCTATCATTAATTTGTCTTATTTCGCCTTACCAAACTACCTTACCAATATCATGCTTCAGGGTCATTTTTACAACATAAAGGAATCGTCTGCCGAGGGTAATACCTTTAAGATGAAAGTGGAATTTAACGCCGACCACGAGATTTTTAAAGGCCATTTTCCCGATTTGCCGGTAGTGCCTGGCGTATGCCAAACCCAGATGCTGGTAGAAGCATTGGAATATATGCTCAAGCGCCCTATGCAAATGAAACTGGCACATCATATCAAATTCCTGGCCTTGCTTAATCCCGTAAAGGATAAAGAACTCGACATGGAAATTAAGATTGATAAAGAAGAAAACGGCAACCTATGGGTTAGCGCCATGTATACCAGCCCCACCGAACTTTTTTTCAGGTTTAAAGGTGAGTTTGTAAATGGATAAAAGCACATACAAAGACCAGTTTAAGCAATTAAACTGCTGTGTGCTGATACCTACTTATAACAACAGCACCACTATAGCAGGTGTAATAGCCGATGTGCTGCAATACTGCGATGATGTGTGTGTGGTTAATGACGGGTCTACGGATAATACCCTCGAAATTCTTGCTCAGTTTCCGCAAATAAAATTACACAGTTATCCCAAAAACCAGGGCAAAGGCTGGGCTTTGCGACAGGGCTTTGCCTTTACCCGTAAGCAGGGTTACGATTATGCTATTACGCTCGACTCCGACGGGCAGCACTTTGCCGATGACCTGCCTACTATGCTTAATGCACTGCAGGATAACCGCAATGCCATTATAATAGGAGCCCGCAACATGAACCAAAGCAGTGTGCCCGGCAAAAGCAGTTTTGGTAATAAGTTTTCTAACTTTTGGTTTACCCTCGAAACCGGTATTAGTGTCCCCGATACACAATCGGGCTACCGTTTGTATCCGGTTAAGGCTTTAGAAGGTATGCGCTTTTTTACCTACAAATACGAGTTTGAAATTGAAGTAATAGTAAGGGCTGCATGGGCAGGTATCAATGTAATGGCTGTGCCGGTTAAGGTATATTACCCACCGGCAGAAGAACGTATTACTCACTTTCGCCCTTTCAAAGATTTTTCGCGCATCAGCGTGCTTAACACGGTGCTGGTATTTTGGACTTTTGCCTGGATTAAGCCGCGCGATTTTGTGCGCCATATTTTTAGAAACGATTGGCGTACTTTGCTGGAGCAATACCTTATCCGCTCGCACGAAACACCGTCGGTTAAGGCATGGTCTATGGCCGTAGGTGTGTTCTTTGGTATTACTCCATTCTGGGGTTTTCAAATTTGGTTTGTTATCTTCTTTGCCTGGGTATTTAAACTCAACAAAGGGCTTTCTATTCTTGCATCCAACATCAGTATACCGCCTATGATACCCATTATAGTTTTTGCCAGCTATCAGGCCGGCCGTATATGGTATGGCGGCAACAATATGAGTCTCAATCTTGCTGAAAATTTCAAACCCGAAATGTTGGGCAAAAATGCCCTGCAATATGTGGTGGGTAGCTTTACTTTGGCCACTATGGTGGCCGTTGTAGTTTGGCTGCTTACATACATTTTTGTCACCTTACTCAAGAAGAAATAAAACTTGATTTTATCTTCTGTTGATTGTTTCTCTGCGTGTTTATACGTTACATTTTGTTTGTAAGGTATCCCCTCTCTTCAAGGATGCCAACGGCAGAGGGGTGAGGCAAAAAAACTACCGTGCAAGAATATAGTTTGCCATAAATAAAAAAATCCGCAACGGTATAAGCCACTGCGGATTTTTATTTATTGCGAATGAACCGGTTACTCGTCCTTCAGGTTTAATATTACTTCCTTGCCATCTATCACCGCACGGATAATACCACCCTTCTCTACATGTATGGTTTCGTATTTGTTTTCTATTAGCACTTTACCTTGCTTGTTTATCATACCCGCTAAACCGTTTTTGCGGGTTATAGCCCATGGCCCGTTAAAGCGGCCTATGTCGCCGTATATATTGTCTACTATTACTTTTCCGGTCATGTTTATCA
Source organism: Chitinophagales bacterium (assembly GCA_035298845.1). Taxonomy (GTDB): domain Bacteria; phylum Bacteroidota; class Bacteroidia; order Chitinophagales; family LD1; genus Bog-950. Next base: position 6,815 of record DATGXP010000827.1, on the reverse strand, counting down.
ACCCTATTAAACCTTTTTTTGTGGTGTAAGCTATACCATCACGGCCAAATCCCGATATCCTGTCGTACTGTGGCTTTATTACTTCTTTACCATCCTGGGTGATAAGTCCGCATTTGCCGTTTTTCCAGGCTATGGCTACACCCTGGTTAAACTTCTCAATTTTATCATACTGTTGGGTTACCTCTTGAGCAATGGCAGAAAATGAAAGCGCAATTAATAGCAGTCCGAATATCTTTTTCATGAGTGTTTGTTTTTTATATGGTTACGAATGTAGTATAGTAAACGCTTTTATGCAACTAACAGTTATCACCTGTTTGGGGGATTAATTATTTTACCTTCATCTACACTTGTTGAAAAATCGCACGTAGGGTTTTCACAATTCCTGTTTTCTTGCGCTTAACAATAAAAATCAATGGATAGAAAATACTGGGAAGAGGTAGCTCTTGTGCACGACGATAAAATATTTGATGTTTTCTCGCACGACACTAAAAGAGTCATACACAATAATATATTGAAGTATGCCTCTAAAAGCAAAACAGCAATGGACCTTGGCTGTGCTATTGGTAATTGGTTGCCGCTGCTTTCGCCTGCCTTCAAAAAAGTATATGCTGTAGATATTGCAAAACACTATATAGACCTGGCTAAAGAATATAACAAGCATCTAAAGAATATAGAATACATACACGCCGACCTGGGCAAGCTTAAAACAAAGCTAACAGCCGATATGGTTGTGTGCATTAATACCCTGCTTACACCTAAAGCTAAAGACCGCAATGCTGCTTATGAAACGGTGATAAAAGCGGTAGCCAAAAATGGCTACCTGGTACTGGTAGTGCCCGCACTGGAATCGGCCCTGTTTAGCGAACATGTTTTAAATTACTGGAACGAAAAAGATAAAAAGGCCGGTAAAAAGGTAACAAAGGAAAAGATGAAGCAGGGCGACCCATTCGCAGGCGTTATTCATTTAGATACTACACCTACCAAACATTACCTGAAAGAAGAGTTGCACTTTATGCTGCAAAACTCCGGCTTCGAAATTATTGAAACCAACAAAGTGGAATATACCTGGGATACTGAATTTACTAATCCGCCTAAATGGTTAAAGGCACCTTTTCCATGGGATTGGTTGGTGGTAGCTAAACGCCTGGGTTAATACTCTTGTTAAGGTACTGATTATCTTCGTCGCTTCAGCTGCGTTTTAGCTGGGTGTACACCCCATGAGTGTACACGACTTCTGTGTAAATAATTGATAGTCAATATTTTGTAAACATGCCTGGTGTACACTTTTTCAAAAATGGCCTTTTTGTACATGGAGGTATCAATCATTATGGATGTATGCAAACATCTCATTTCAATACATCTAATTTGCTCATATTCGCGCTACCGTGAATAGATGGCTTTTAAATACGTATGATTTTTTCGAACAACGAAAGGGGCTTTTTTATGCCTTTACCGTTTCGCTATTTGTGTTGCTGGGCCTCATGGCTTCGCGTATCAGGCCCGAAGAAGACATAAACAAGCTGCTGCCCAATAGCGAGCAAACCCGCGGCATAACTGATATATTCAAGAGCTCTAACTTTGCCGATAAGGTAGTTGTAAAAGTAATAGCCCGCAAGCCTACCGAACCCGAAGTGCTGATGGCTTATGCCGATACACTGAACGCCCGCTTGCTCGATAAGTATGCAAACCAGATAAGCGATATTAAGCTAACGGTAAGCGATGAAACCACCCTGGCTATTTATAACACAGTACACGATAATCTGCCTATATATCTGGAGGAGGCAGATTACAAGGTAATAGATACGCTTATATCGCCGGAACATATCCCTCAAATACTACAGGAAGATTACAACCTCATTACCTCTGCACAGGGCATGGTAATGAAACGCCTTATTGCCGATGACCCGGTAGGTATATCTAACCTTGCCTTGCGCAAACTGCAGAACCTGCAAACCGATGATAACTATCAGTTGTATGATGGTTACATAATGGGTAAAGACCAGCAGAGCCTTTACATGTTCATTACATTAAAGAACACATCGGGCCAAACAGCGCAGAACGAGAAACTGTTCAATGGTTTCGATGCTGAGATTGCCTCGCTTACTCCGGCTAAGGATAGTGTAGAGATATTATACTATGGCAATTCGGTAGTAGCGGCAGGCAATTCCCGCCAGTTAAAAAAAGACTCTATCCTTACGCTTAGCATAACTATAGTTGCCATCCTGCTGTTTGTTGGTCTGTTCTTCCGCCGCAAACGTGTACCTGTTATAATGATGCTGCCGGTTGTGTTTGGTGGCTTGTTCTCCATTGCCATTATTGCCGTAACCAAAGGCACTATTTCCAGCATCGCGCTTGGGGCTGGCTCTATTGTGTTGGGTATTGCTATCAATTACTCGCTTCATTTCTTTAGCCACTATAAGCACTGCGGCTCGGTAAAGCAAACTATTACCGATTTGCTTTCGCCAATGACAATCGGCAGCATTACTACGGTGGGCTCTTTCTTTTCACTCACCTTGCTACAGTCGCAGATATTGAATGATTTTGGACTTTTTGCAGCGCTTAGCTTAATGGGTGCTACCATTTTTGCTCTTGTGTTTTTACCTCACTTTATGCCCCCGGCTAGTGCAGATGAGCAACAACAGGAAAGTCGTATAGAGAAGTTGCTTAACTTCAAGATTAAATACCAGGGCGCTGTGTTTCTAATTGTTTTAGCGCTTACAGGTTTCTTTTTCTACCATGCCCGCCATGTAGGTTTCGAGAGCGATTTGAATAAGGTCAATTTTCTGAATGAAGAAACCCGCCGCGCACAAAAGGAGATTGACGTAACACAGGATGATACTTCTAAAGTGGTGTTTATTGCCAGCAATGGCGCCACACAGGAAGAGATGTTGCAGAACAACGAAGTATTGCTGCAACAGTTAGAAGAAGCGCAGCAGAAAGGCTGGATACAAAAGTATTCTTCCTTCAGCCGTTTCATCCCTTCTCAAAAGCTGCAGGAAGAAAAGATAAAAACATGGAATGCCTACTGGACGCCCGATAAGAAGAAGGCCTTAATAGCTGCTTTGAAACAGGAGGGGAGCAAGCTTAAGTTCGCGCCTGCTGCATTCGCAAACTTCGAAGCGCTGTTAACCAAAGAATATGCTCCGGTAGGCGATGACGAGTTTGGGCCTATAAAGGAAGCCTTTGGTAAAGAGTATCTCATTTACGGAAAGGACAAGCAAACAGTAATTAATGCGGTACGGGTAGATAAAGCACAACGTAAGCAGCTCTATGCAGAGTTGAATAAGCATCCTTCAACAGTTATTCTCGATAAGCAGATTATAACCAACAAGTTTGTAGAGATCATCTACAGCGATTTTAATTCTGTATTGCTCTACACATCTACGCTGGTGTTTTTTGCCTTGCTGTTCAGCTACGGCCGCCTGGAACTTACCCTCATCACGTTTCTGCCTATGGTAATTACCTGGATATGGGTATTGGGCATTGTAGGTCTGTTTGGCATTCAGTTTAACCTTATCAATATAGTTATATCTACCTTCATCTTCGGTCTTGGTGACGACTTTAGCATTTTTATTACCGATGGCCTCACCGAGAAGTATAAGAAGGGAAAGAACACGCTGGCATCGCATAAGGTATCTATCTTTCTTTCTGCGGTTACTATTCTCATTGGTTTAGGCGCCCTTATTTTTGCTAAGCACCCGGCGCTAAAGTCCATTGCCTTGCTCTCTATTGTAGGTATATTTTGTGTAGTGGTGGTTGGGCAAACAGTGCAGCCTTACCTGTATAACTTCTTTATTCAAAGTCGTAAAGATAGAGGTTTACCGCCGTGGACTATTTCTACCTTAATACTTACCTGGATTGCTTTTGGCTATTACGTTTCGGTATCGCTGTTTGCTGCTTTGGTAGGTTACATTCTACTATACCTTGTGCCTTATCCTGGCATTAAAAAGCGCAAACTCTTCTTTCATTATATAGTGCGGGGTGCACTGTGGGTGCTTACTTATATGATGATTAACGTGCGCAAGCGCCACGAGGGTAAATCCAACATGGATTTTAGTAAGCCGGCAGTTATCATTGCCAACCATGCCTCTTTCTTAGATATACTGGTTACCGTTATGCAGCACCCTAAGCTGATTTTGCTAACCAACAAATGGGTGTATTATTCGCCTGTGTTTGGCAAGGTTGTTCAGTTGGCCGATTACTACCCGGTAATGGAAGGGGCCGATGCTGCTACCGAAAAATTTGTAGATATAGTTAAGGATGGGTACTCTATTGTGGTATTTCCCGAGGGCACCCGCTCGCCCGATGGCAGGTTGAAGAGGTTTCACAAAGGTGCCTTTTACCTGGCCGAGCAGCTGAACATAGATATAGTGCCCATGCTACTGCATGGTACCGGAGATACAATTAGAAAGGGAGACTTTATGGTAATGAATGCCAGCATGACCATGAAGTTTTTGCCGCGCATATCTCCAACAGATGCCCGCTTTGGTAATGGCTATGCAGAAAGAACAAAAGGCATATCGCGCTATTTTAAAACCGAGTACGAAAAGCTGCGCGAAGAGAAAGAAACACCGCGCTATTTCCGTCAGTGGTTGCGCATGAACTACATTTATAAGGGACCGGAATTAGAGTTTCTGGCGCTTAAAGAAAGCAGGAGTGAAGCTTTTTACACTGTGCTGGATAAGGCTTTGCCTAAGCAGGGCCACATTACAGAAATTGGCTGTGGCTATGGCTTTCACATTTACATGTTGCATTTCACCGGATGGAAGAGAACACTTACCGGTATTGACACTAATGAGGAGGCGATTGAAGTAGCGAACAACTGCTACTCTAAAAACAGCCAGTTGCAATTTATACAGGCTGATGTTATGCAATGCAACATACCACAAAGTAATGCTATTGTTATCAATCAAAAAAATCTACCGGCTTCTGTTGATGTAAAGAGTTTATTAGAAAAATGTACGGCTGCCCTTTTGCCCGATGGCAAATTGATTTACATTGGCAATAACGCTTCATTAGCTTCTTGCACTACCGAGCAAATCTTTAGCAAAATATATATTATAATAGGAGTCAAATAACTGCCTTTTTGTAACGTATTCATCATCAATCTCCTGCTCGTATTTCACAATTTTAGTTTTGTATACCACATAGCATGCATCGTAATAAACATGGTGCATGAGGATAACCTGTTAGAACATCGTTAGAAAGTTGCCGTAAAACAGGGCAATACCTTGCTTTTGCAAAGTAACCACCAATAATCTAATACCCATGAAAAAAAGTATCCTTTTTGTGTTTGCAGTATTTACTGCGATGATAACTATTGCACAGGCTCCCCAGGGAATGAATTACCAGGCAGTAGTAAGAGATGCGGCCGGTAACCCCATAGCCAATAGTATGGTTAAACTACGGTTAACAATACACGAAGCCGCACCAAATGGGACAGTAGTTTATACCGAAACCAATACTTTGCCTACCAATAAATTTGGATTGGTTAGCACAGTGATAGGGGCCAGTGCAGATTTGTCATCTGTTAACTGGCGCTTGGGTGCAAAATACCTGCAGGTAGAGGTGGATATAGATGGCGGCACTAACTACACCGATATGGGTACGACCCAACTAATGAGCGTGCCTTATGCTTTATATGCAGAGCGCTCGGGCAGTGGTGGTGGGGCTGGTAACACAGGCCCTACAGGTCCACAAGGCGCTGCCGGAGCCGATGGCGCCACAGGGCCGGCTGGTGCACAGGGCCCAGCCGGAGTACAAGGAGCCACAGGCCCTCAGGGTATTCAGGGTGTTCCAGGTGCTAACGGTGCCCCCGGAGCTACCGGTGCAAAAGGTGATACTGGTCCGCAGGGTCTAAAAGGTGATACAGGAGCCACGGGTGCACCTGGTTCATCTAATGCATGGGGCCTTACCGGCACATCAGGTACTGTAAACGGAACCAATTTTATAGGTACTACCGATAACGTACCTTTTAATATCCGAATGAATAATCAACCATCGGGTAAAATAGAAATTAACAACACGTTTTTTGGTTACAGCACGGGCCTTACTAATAGCGGGATACAAAATACAGCAATAGGTGCCAGCGCTCTAAAATTTAATACTACCGGCTTTGCTAATGCTGCATTAGGTTTCCAGGCGCTAACAGCCAACACAAGTGGTAATTATAACGTAGCCAATGGGTATAGCGCCCTTGCCAGCAATATATCAGGGGGATATAACACCGCAAGCGGCTCAGGTGCCATGTATTATAACACAGGTGGCAACTACAATACGGCAAACGGATACGGTTCGCTGCTTAGCAACACTGCCGGGCTGGGTAACACTGCCAGCGGCACGGGGTCTCTTTATTATAACACTACAGGTAATTATAATTCTGCCACTGGGTATAATGCGTTGGAAAGTAATACTGTGGGTGTTTATAATACCGCATCGGGCACTTCGGCGCTTAACAAAAATACTGGAGGAGGGTATAATACAGCGGGCGGTTATAACTCACTTTTTTATAATTCTACAGGCTCATATAATACTGGTAATGGTTACCTGTCGCTAGGTAACAATACTACCGGTACCTCTAATACTGCGCTTGGCAATGGCGCCTTGCTGAATAATACTACGGGTAATACAAATACGGCTGTTGGTAGCGGTGCGGGGCCAACACTCGGAGGCTTTAGCAATACTACTACCATAGGTGCAGGGGCTGCAGCCTCTGCCAGCGATCAGGTTCGGGTAGGTAATGCGGCTGTTACATCTATTGGGGGTTTCCAAAGCTGGACCAACGTATCTGATGGACGGTTTAAGAAAGATGTTAC
>DATGXP010000826.1:0-4165 GCA_035298845.1 Chitinophagales bacterium | reverse complement strand
CCAGTATGGTCATCCAGTATATACCGTTGGCAAAACCCGATGCAGCTATATACTCGTGCCCCAGGCCTCCTATCTGCACGGTATCGAAAAAACCCATAAGCACCTGCCCCAGCTGCCCAGCAATAATGGGCAATGCCAGCGTAAGCGCCTCGGTCATTCTTTTGCGATATGTGGTTGAGAGTAACATGATTTAAATATTAAAATGCTGCCGATTTTACCCCCTTATAGGGTCAGGTTCTCAAAAACGAAAAACCCCCACCAGCCGAAACCAATGGGGGAAAAAAAATATTATTTCCTCTCGGGGTTACTTCTTGGTTCTATCCAACACTACCTTACCGCGATAAACCAGCTTATCTTCGCTCCAGTGAGCACGGTGCAGCAAGTGTGCTTCACCTGTTGTTTGATCAACACCAGTGGTAGGCGCTTCTGCCTTGTAGTGGGTTCTTCTTTTATCTCTTCTTTGTTTCGAGATTCGGTGTTTTGGATTTGGCATGACTTCTGAATTTTAATTGTTTATTACTTTTATTTATCGTCTTCTATCTCTCTTCCCTTTTACGGGATTAAGGGGTTTAGTTCTTCAGGTTTTTTAAAGCGGCCCAGCGTGGGTCATCTTCGTTTGTTTCCTTCTTCTCCTCCCCTTTCAGGTATTTCAATACTTCTTTATTGCACTGCGGTTCTTCGCCCGGTTTTTCGCATCCTAATTTTTGAATAGGCAAACAAAGGTTTACATACTCATAAATCAACTGCGAAAGGTCTATTACCGTTTGGTCGCGGCTTATATACAGCACCTCCGGCTCATCATTCATGCTATTAGGGTCTTCAGCAAACTTGATATAGCAGGTATAATCGCCAAAAATGCTTTTATCAAATGGCCCCAGGCAGCGGTCACATTCAACCTTAACCGAACCATCAATAAAAAAATTAGCTATAAAGAACGTTTCCTTTTTTTCAAACTCCAGCTTAACCTTTACATCGCACTCTTTAATCAAAGACTCTTCAAAGTGTTTAAAAAACGAGGCATTAATATCATACTCGTATTTGTGAACACCCAGCTTCATCCCCACATAAGCAATCTCAAATTCCCTTAACCCCTTCACAATTCAAATATTTATGATAAATGCTATAGCTCAATTCACCAGTTCAAACAACACCCCATTTCCGCTTTCTTGAAAAAGGACGGCAAATATAGGGGAATAGCTGAAAACTAAAAATGCTCTGCCACGAAAGCAGAGCATTTTTAGATAAAATACCTTATTTTTTAGTTTACTACCAGTTTTTGCTTCATTTCGGTGCCATTGCTGGTTACAGTTACCATGTAAATACCTGCTGCAAGCAAATCTTTAACCTGCAATGAAAGTGTTTGCTGTTGCTTAAAGGTTTCACCCTCAAAGTGTTGGCTGTATAATTGGCGGCCATTTAAGTCAAAAATACTTAGGTTAACCTCTTTACCGGGGTTAGAAACCGCTATAAACACCTGGTTATCAGTTGGGTTAGGATACATGCTGATAGCTGCCTGGCCGTTTAGGTTAACCGCTACTACATTCGAGTAGGTAAATTTGCCATCAAAATCGGTTTGCTTAAGGCGGTAGTAAGATGTGCCACCCAGGGGCTTAGTATCTGTAAAGCTGTAGGTAAGTGTAGTAGTATTGTTGCCTGCACCATCTACCCGGCCTGCTTCGCTAAAGTTTACACCATCGGCGCTGCGCTCAACTGTAAAGTAGTCGTTATCTATTTCAAGCGAGGTAACCCATTTGGTTTCTACTTGTTGTGCTGCTGCGTTGGCAGTGGCTTCAAAAGATACCAGCTTAACCGGTAGCGGAGAGTTGTTGCCATTGCCATGCAACCAGTGCTCGCCGTTAGCAGTAAGGCCTATGGTAACATATTTGCCACCCAGCATGGTACCGCTGCCTAATTGCGTATGGTGCAGCAACAAAGTAGCATCAGAAGTATTGTAAGTATCATCTTCGGTTGGGCCTTCGTATTGGGTGCTGCCCAAGTCAGATACAAGTGCTACATCATCGCCACCAGCCGGAGTTGCCAACGATGCAGATACAAGCTCGTTGAACTCTGCATTGGTAAAAGGGAACTTAACTTCTACTGCAGGAGAAAGATTGGTGCCTGCAAAATCGAGCACAAAGCTGCGGCTTAATGCTGCATCGGTACCGCCCTGGTTGTTGGTTAATACTACCGGGTTGCTTCGTGTATACACGGTGGCTGTTATATCGCCCAGGTCGTGGCCCATATCGTTAACAATTGCAATCAGGTCGCCAGAACTGTTGGTTAAGTAAACCTCGCGGCCCTCGCCGTGCGAAGCACAGCTGCAAGTGCTGCTTGAGCCCACATTGGCAATACGTGCCGGATCGATAGCAGTAGCGGTGTAGTTAGTAGCCGATGAAGTGCAACCGTAGGTATCGCGCACGTAGTAATTCTGGTTAGACTCGTTGGCTATATGTACCGTATCGGTAGCAGTAAAGCTGCCGCTGTTAAGTTTGTAAGTATACGGGGCAGTACCGCCGGTGTGGCCTATTTGTATTGTAGTGTTGCCATCTACCCCTGCGCAAGATTGGTAAGCAATAGTAGCTGTAGGTGTAGTGCTTACTATAGCTGCCACGGCAGTACGGGTGCCGGTAGTGCAACCATTAAGTGTAGCATCTACATAGTAATTAGTAGTAGTAGAAATAGACGGGGTAGTATAGCTACCACCAGTAGCCAGGGCCGAACCACCCGAAGACGCCGCAAACCAGCTAATAGTACCTGCACTGGCAGTAGCTGTCAGGTTAACAGTGCCGGCATCGCACACAGAGCCAGGAGTAGTGCTTGCCACTGTAGGAACCGCAGTAACAAGAGCGGTAACTGCTGTGCGGCTTACACTTGGGCAGCCACCCGCTAAAGCACCTACATAGTAAATAAAGGTAGATGATATAACCGGTGTGGTATATGTAGTGCCGGTATTAATGATATCGGTATCGCTTGCGGTTTCGTACCAGTTAAGCACACCTGCACTGGCTGAAGCACTTAAGCTGGCAGTGCCCAGGTCGCATATGGTATCGCCAAGGCTGGCCGTTACAGTGGGTGTAGTATTTACGGTTAAATCGGCTGTATCTGAAGTTATGCTGCCGTTAACGTTGCTGTATATTGCACGGTATCTGTAAGCACCCAACCCGGCCGGGTTAGCTATGCGCAGTGTATCGCTGGTGTAGCCGGTGTAAATACTTCCATCCATACCGGCGGTTATATCCGCAAATGTTCCGGTATTGGGGTCGCGCTGCCATTTTACAGCAGGTGCAGGTAGTGAAGATGAATTAGCAACCAATAACACAACAGTACCTGTGCACACAGTAGTATCGATCGGCTGCACATCTATAGTAAGTGTTTCTTTTTCGCCCACTATTACTTTTCCAAATACGGTTTCGCCGGTTGCCTGGGTAGAAGTACCTGCACGTGTGCCGGTAGTGGTAGCGTTCCATGCAGCTCCACTGTATCTTCTTACATAAAAGTTAGCAGTGTTGGCACCTCCGTCTATTTCCAGAGCAGGGTAGTAATAAGTAGCATCATACGAAGTAAAACCACTTACACCGCTATTAGCCAGTGTCCATACACGGTTTACACTCTTATTGCTGTTTATACCTGAGTTAGCAATATCTGCATCGTCGCCGCCGGTGGTGTAGGCCGTTACCGAGCCAGAACCAGTAGTAGAGCCGCTGAAAGCAATTGTTACAGGCGCATACCCGCTGCCATCGCCTATGGCAAATGTTTTAGAAGGTGCGGCGCTGTTAGGCACAAACATCTGTTCGTTACCATTAATATAGCTTACCGAGCTTGCTCCGGTTACGGTAGCTGTAGTTGGTATAATTACTTTGTAGGCATTGGTTTGAATAAGACCATTGGTTAATGTTAGGGTGCCATTTACAGTTATGTTGGTACCCAGGTTGGCATAGCCGGTAGAGTTATTCATTTCCAAGCTATTGAAAGCCCCTGTAGAAGATATAAGCTGTATGCCGCTGCCATTAAGCACTACGGTGTTGCCGGTGTTTGTAAAAGTACCACCGGTCATGCTCCAGTTGCCGTGCAGGTTAATTATATCGGCTGTGCCCACATTAAAGGTACCAGCCAAAATGCTATGGTTACCATCTATGGTAAGGGTATCGGTGCTGCCGGCTACGCT
>DATGXP010000825.1:0-2575 GCA_035298845.1 Chitinophagales bacterium | reverse complement strand
AGTAACCAACAACACAGGTACCTCTCCTTACAATTATGTATGGAGCAATGGCGGTGTAAACACGCAAAATCAAAACGGCCTGGCACCCGGCCCTATAGCAGTAACTGTTACCGATGCTAACGGTTGCACAACATCGGGCAGTATTGTAGTAGGTGTAAGCGGAAATAATACCAATGCGGCGTTTGCCTATACCGGAGCGCCATGCGGGCCAAACGCAACTATCAACTTTGCCCACACCGGTTCAAACAGTGTAAGCCATTACTGGGATTTTGGCAACGGCGCGGGCACCTCTACACTTAGCGCACCAGCCTATACCTTTGCAGCAACAGGCACCTACCAGGTTACACATATTGTAAGCAGAGGGTTCTGTTTAGATTCGGTAAAGCAAACTGTAACCATATTTGCAAAGCCGGTAATAGCTTCTGCAAATACTAACGTAAGCTGCAATGGCGCGGGTAACGGAAGCATTAACCTAAGTGTAACCAGTGGCACCAGCCCTTATACCTATAACTGGGGTGGTGGTATAAATACAGAAGATAGAACAGGCCTGGCACCAGGCGCTTATACAGTAACCGTTACAGATAATACACCTTGCTCGGCCTCGTTTACTACCACTATTACTCAACCCGCTCCATTAGCGGTTAACTATACCAGCAACACTATAACCTGCTATGGAGGTGCCAATGGCACAATAGCACTTTCGGTAAGCGGCGGGTCACCGGCTTATAGCTATAACTGGGGGGGCGGTGTAACTACCTCAACCCGTAGTGGACTTACCGGTGGCACATATACCGTTACTGTAACCGATGCGAACCTGTGCAGCAGTGTAAATAATATCATAGTTTATCAACCGGCACCTATTGCTATAAACACGTTTATAAATAATGCGGCCTGCAATGGTCAAGCTGCTGGCGCTATTAATGTAAGCGTAAGTGGGGGCACCGGCGCATATAGCTACGACTGGGGCGGTGGTATTACCACACAAAACAGGGCAGCACTTGCTGCGGGTACATACAATTTAACTGTAACAGATGCCAATACATGCTCAGCCAGCGCAGCTGCTGTAGTAACAGAACCGGAAGTACTTACTGCCACACTTTTGGCTAACAATGTAAGTTGTTTTGCCGGTAACAACGGCAGCATTACCACAGCTACTACCGGTGGCACCTCACCTTATAATTATACCTGGAGCGATGGAAACGGCGGCGAAAACCGCTATACGCTGCCAGCAGCAGATTATACAGTTACCGTGCTGGATGCCAACGATTGCTCAGCTACTGCTGCAGTAACAGTAGGGCAGCCTGCAGCCGCGCTTACCATCACTGCCAACGCCACAAACATTAATTGCTTTGGCGATAGCACCGGCACCATTAATGTGCGCACGGCCGGCGGCACCGTGGCTTACACTTACAACTGGAGCGATGGCAGCACACAACAAAACCGCGCTAACTTACAGGCCGGCACTTACAACGTATCGGTTACCGATTTGTATGGTTGCCAGGCAAGTATTACCCGTGTGGTAACACAGCCCGCACAGGCCCTTACTATCGACTCAATTGTTATTACAAATGTTTCATGCTATGGCAACAATACAGGCGCGCTAACTACGATTGTAAATGGCGGCACGGCACCTTATACCTATAACTGGGGCGGTGGTCTTACTACACCTAACCGCAATAACCTTGTTGCAGGCACTTATCAACTTACTGTAACCGACAATAAAGGATGCAGTGCATCAGCCTCCGCTACAATAACCCAACCGGCAGCAGCGCTATCGGCAACCATTGCAGCTACCAATCTTTCATGCGCCAACAATGCATCGGGAAGTATTAACTTAACTGTTGCCGGTGGTACTACTGCGTATAGCTTCAATTGGGGCAATGGGATAACCACGCAAAACAGAACCGGCCTTAATGCAGGCACTTACACCGTTACCGTTACCGATGCTAACAGCTGCACGGTTTCTAATACAGCTACTTTAACACAGCCTGCTTCATTAAATATTGCAATTGCTTCGACTAGCAACGTGTTATGCTTTGGCGCCAATACCGGTGCAATAAATACTACCACCACCGGCGGTACGCTTGCTTATGCTTATAACTGGGGTGATGGAGCAGTTGCCCCAAATCGCACTGGTTTGGCAGCCGGTAACTATGCTGTAACTGTTACTGACGCTAACTCCTGCTCTGCTTCGGTAGCTGCAAACATTATACAGCCTGCTTCGGCCTTAAATGTTTTGGTGGCCTCTACTACTAATGTAGCTTGTTTCGGTGGCAACACCGGCGCTATTACTATTAGCGTTACCGGCGGTACTACAGCTTATAACTATAGCTGGGGCAACGGTATTACTTCGCAAAACCGCACCGGATTAACCGCAGGTACTTATAATGTAACCGTTACCGATGCTAACCTATGCTCGGTGACTACTACAGCCGCTATTACTCAGCCTGCAGCTGCATTAACCGCTACTATATCTTCTTCTTCAAATATTTCATGTGCCGGTGGAAACAACGGCAGTATTAATGTAACCGTAACCGGCGGCACCACTGCCTATACCTATAACTGGGGCAATGGC
>DATGXP010000824.1:0-5093 GCA_035298845.1 Chitinophagales bacterium | reverse complement strand
TTATTACCCGGCGACATACCTACCCCTACATTGGCATTACTTAGTATAGTCATGGCTTCTGTAGTGTTGTTTACATAAAACGAAAGGGGGTCCGCAGATACGTTGCGTATTACACCTTTGGTGCCTAAGCCGGTGCCATTTACATAACCCATTAGTAAGCCGTAAGCACCGTTTTTATTTACGGCGTAATAGCTTTCGGTACCTGCACCACCGGTGCTCATTTGTACCTGAAGCGAGGCGTCCGTTAAACTTCCTGCACCCACACTAAACTTACCCAATGGTGCGGTGGTTCCCACACCTACATTTCCGGCAGCAGAGTTAAGCAATAAATTAGCCCAGCCGGTAAGTGTAGCATTATGGCCGCCTATTTGTGCAGCCCCGTTTAATTCGCCCACAATTACGGAAGCTGAAGAATAGCCAAATGCACCACCGCCTTTCCAGCTTGTGGGAGAGTTGCTATAACCACGTATAGTTATTCCCTGCCCATCGGATGAAACTGTACCAACACTTAACTGGTGTTGAGGTGTTGCATGGCCTACGCCCATAAAACCGGCACTGGTCATGGCAAACCTGTCGGCAGGTGTAGCGCCCGAAATAAATGTGTAGTTAAGTTTCGATGTGCCATCGTTCGGGTTCACCAGTTTCACATCTACCATTTGGTTGTTGGCGCCACCGTTGGCATTGGTGCGCATGCTCAGGGTAGCCATGCTGTTTGCGGTAGCATTTTCGTTTACTATCGAAAACTGCCTCGACCCGTCACCAATATCTGTGTTGGCTGCAAATGCAGTTGCACTGCTGGTACTGATGGTAGCTCCTATGGCAGCACGAGATACCAAGCCACTGCCTATTACGGCTGTACCATTTACCGATAATGTGCCGGGCGTGGATGTGGTGCCAACACTTACATTGCCCGCACCGGAGAACGAAAGGTTTTTACTGTTAAGTGCCACATCTGTATTGGTGGCCAATGTACCACCCAGTTTAATATCCGGCGTAGCTCCACCGGTTGCGTTTAAGCCGTTGCTGGCGGTTACTGCTGTTACAGTGCCACCGCTGTTGCTGGAGTTAATTGTAAAGGTATTGCCAGAGCGTGTTACTGTGGTTGCACCGGTGCCCTGTAGCGTAATAGTGCCGCCGCCTGCGCCACCGGCCTGCGATAAACTAATATCGCTGGTGCCGGCACCTGCAATTGTTTGTGCTTCGTTTGTAGCGCTTAAATCGCCTGTATTAGCAATAGTGAAATTAGGGTAAGTGCCCGTGGCAGAAATGCCTGCGCCGTTGTTTAATATCACTGTTTGGTCGGGTGCTGTATTCGTAACCGTAACCGTTCCCCCAAGGGCCACAGGGCTACCACTAACGCTTATACCAGTACCATTGTTTACAGTTATGCTGCTATTGTTAAGCTGGCTGTTGTTCACCTTTTGCCAGGCAGGGTTGCCACTTACATCGGTGCCCCATACCTGGTTGCCATTGCCACCTGTTGGGCCGGGCACCAGGCCCTTTTTATTCAGTTCATTGTTCTGTACATCTACCGTCATAGTGCCCGTACCTACTAATCTTCCTGTATTATTGGTAAGGGTAATGGCGCTGTTAGCAGTAGTAATATCGCCGGTGGCAATGCTGCCGGTGGTTACCACATAGTTTTGCGAGCCTGTAACATACCAGCGGCTTTCGGTTTTGTTGTATTGAATAGTAATGCTGGAGTTGCCCGCCACACTTACCATATCGCTGCCGGTTAAAGTTTTAAAGCCATTGGCAGCTACCGATGATGCGTTGTTTTTAATAGCCATTGGGTTATTGGTAGTGTTCACCAAAGTAACCAGTTGGCCATCGGCCCCTGTGGTGGGTACTATGCCAAAAACTGAGAAGGCCGCTGTAGGGCCCACAATGCGGTAAAATCCTGCTTTTACTCCAGTGGTGATATCGGGTAGTACAATATTATCGTTAGTGCCGCCAGAGGCACCACCATTGGCCAGCGTAATAGCAGGACCCTCTCTTAATGCAAGGCTACCATTAATGTCCAGTTTCACTTTAGGGTCGTTAGTGCCTATACCAACGTTCTGGGCAGTTATAGTAGAGGATAAGAAAGCAAAAAATAACAGGATATAAATTTTATTCATCTAAGGGGATTGTTTTGGTGGCGCAAATATCAAAAATCAGACCATTAATAGATATAGTAAGATAATCGTATAGTATTTAAAAGTCAAGTAGCAGGCTAAAAGCGCTAATATTGGCCTGTGTATTATTAAAAAAGGCACCCCTGGGAGTGCCTTTTTTAATAATATTCTGGTGTTTTTTATTTCTTCTTCTCCAATTCTTCAATACGTGCCTTCAGCGCTTTTAGTTCCTGGTAAAGAAGTTGGTTTTCACTTTTCAAATCTTCTATTTGCGGCTGTGGTACAGTGGTAGTTTGTGCAGCATTATTTTTTAACTGCGCAATTTGCAGCTGTTGCTCTTTAACCGCCTGGGTAAGTATAGGAATCAGGTCAATATAACTCATGCCCAGGGTTTGCATGCTATCGGTACCAACTTCAACAATTTCAGGTAGTATTTTTTGTATTTCCTGGGCTATAAAACCGTAGTGCAGTTTACGTGCAATTCTTTCATCGCGGTAGCCGTACGATACGGGGCGCATTTTATCTACTATCTCCAGTGCATTCATGTTCTCTAAGCTCTTAATATCTTTTTTCAGGCGCTCATCCGAGCGCTGGCTCAGGCCGCTGTAACGCATAGAGGCAATGCATAAATCCCATCCGGCTAAACCACCACCCCAGCCACCCGGCCAGTCGGTTTGGTACGAGTTTCCTGCAGCAGCTATAATAGAACCCATTTGCGAATTGCCTACTACGTGCAGCTTAGCGGCCGGCCCGGTTATACCTATGCCTACGGTGCCTACATCTGGTTGTATCAGTAGTGGGTTGCAGCAGCCACCTGCATAAGATGCACGGTTAGCCCACTGTCCATCTATATAGGTTTGAATTGTATTTGTATTGTCGCCATGTATTTGACCCATAGCTATACCATCGGCACCGGTAGAAACATCTAGTTTGGCGTTAGGTGTATTAATACCTACACCTACATTTCCACCGGCTGCTACTGTAATTCTTTCTGTACCCCATCCGCTACCGTAAACACCGTCTCCGCCATCTTCCCAAATGCTGAACCGTGTATCAGCATTGTAACCCCCTATTTGCCAGTGCTTGGCTTTGTTGCGGTAGCTAAAATTTATACGGGGGTTATCGCCGGCGCCATCGGTGGCTACGGTTAGGGTGTTACCCCATGCCTGTCCTCCACTGCTGTGTAATACGGCGGTGGCTATATTACCTGAGGGTGAGGCTACTTCTAAACGTGTATCGGGGGTAGTGCGACCAAGCCCGCCAAAGGTTCCAAAATTACCAATACCCACATTGCCGCTATTGGTTAAGCGCATTATAGTAGGCCCGCCGTAACCCGATATACCCTCGTGCGGGTTACCTGAGTTAGCCTGGTAGCCAATATCAAGAAAATATAGATTGCTACCCGCAGTGCCTATTACCCAGTGCTTATAAGCGCCGCTGGAACCGTTATCATATCCACCAAAGCGAAGCGTAGGGCCGTGGTTGGCGTTACTTACATCGCTCCATAATTCTATGTGCGGGTATGTGCCCCGGGCTATTACAGCAGGCCGGTAATTTCCACTACCGTCAAACAGCATTGCATCAACAGATGTACTACCTGCCGAAACGGTAGGGTTAGTAGAGCTAATAGCCCTTATGTTGCCGGCCACGTCTAATTTTGCGCCCGGGTTTGTTACTCCAATACCGGTGTTACCTTTTATATAAGTTCTGCCGGTACCACCTTCTACGTCAAATAGAGGGTCCCAACCGGTAGAGAAAAAACCGAAGTGTTTACTGGAGTGCATATGTATTCCAAACCCTTCACGAGCCCATACCCCGCGCGCTGAAGAACCTTTAATTAGTCCCTCGTCGTAAGTTCCTACTCTCAGCCATTGTACTTTCGGCCATTCGTCGGTGTTGCTATTGGTGAAACTGCCCAACGTAATGGTACTGCCATCATTAGCCAGGTTACTGGTAGATACCCACGAACTACCATTGTGGTAAAGTGTGTTGCCCGCAGCACCAGCTGGTAATACACCTGCTGGTATATCGTTGGTGGTAAGTAGTCTGGTCCATGCCTGCGCCGCATTATCGTTGGTTTTGCGGAACCAAAGATTCTGGTCATAAAAGCTACCGGCTATCTGCATGGCGTAGTTGTTGGCGTTATTACTGTGGCGCACATCTATCATGTGCCACCACGACGTAGCACCAGCCGGATAGTTAGTTGGCGTTGAGGTTTCAAAAAAGCCGCTGCGTGCACCGGCATCGCCTCTAAGCCCTGCATTGTCGCGGGTTTCGGTCCTTACCAGCCCGTTGCCCCAATACACAGTTCCATCGGCCCGTATATTGGTGCTTACATGTAATTTATCTGCCGGCGCAGCGGTGCCTATACCCATATTTCCGTTTGATAATATGCGCATTCTTTCGGCATTGCCGGTGTACATCTCAAGGCCATGTGCATTGTTACCTGCGGAGGATCCTCTTAAAACCATAGTGGCACCGGTAGCAGTCCAGCCGCTACCCCCGCTCACTACCATGTGTTTGTTATCGGCATCGGTGCGCAGGTAAGGGTCGCTGTATTGTATTACCAGGTGTGTGCCGGCATTTATATTGCCGGTGGCACGGGCGTCGCCGCTTACATCAAATTTATAAGCCGGTGTAGTGGTGCCCACCCCCACATTGCCGCCTCCCGAGTTTAACGAAAGTGTAGCCCATGCATTAAGCGCGGCACTATGCCCGCCCATTTGTGCTACTCCATTTAGTTCGCCCATAATTACCGATGCAGAAGTATAGCCAAACGCACCACCGCCTTTCCAGCTACCGGGCAAGTTGCTATAGCCCCGTATGCTTACAGTTTGTGCATCGCTGGTAGCTGCGCCCACACTTAGCTGATGTTGCGGGGCATTGTTACCCACACCTACATTGCCGGTACCCGAAAATGTAAGGTTTCTGCTGTTGAGTGCCACATCAGTATTGGTGGCCAGTGTGCCGCCCAGT
>DATGXP010000823.1:0-4136 GCA_035298845.1 Chitinophagales bacterium | reverse complement strand
CTGTGGCTGTTGTTTTTTCAATTACTTCTGTTTCCATAATATGAGCGTGTTTATTTTTTATTCAATGTCTGTTTTGTTATAAACCTTCTTCTTTTTTTCGGGCGTAGTGCTGTCTAACCAACTCTGGTAATAGCTTCCATCTTCAATTTTGGCGGCTGCGGTAGTTAACCAAAGCGGCTTAAAGGTATCTACCATTACGGCTAGTTCTTTGGTTTCATCCTTACCTATGCTTTTCTCTACAGTGCCCGGGTGCGGGCCATGCGGAATACCAATAGGGTGCAAGGTTATCATACCACGCTCTACGTGCTTGCGGCTCATAAAGTCGCCATCTACATAATACAACACCTCATCGCTATCTACATTGCTGTGATTATAAGGGGCTGGTATCGCCTGCGGATGGTAATCGTATTTGCGCGGTACAAACGAGCAGATAACAAAGTTATGCGCCTCGAAGGTCTGGTGCACCGGTGGTGGTTGGTGCACGCGGCCGGTTATCGGCTCAAAATCGTGAATGGAGAAGATGTAAGGATAGTGGTTGCCATCCCAGCCTACAGCATCAAATGGATGCGCTGCATAGTGGTAAGGGTAAAGCAATCCCTGCTTTTTTATGTATACAAGGAAATCGCCTTTCAAATCAGTAGTGGTAAAATTTTCGGGTCCGCGTATGTCGCGCTCGCAAAACGGAGCATGCTCCAATAGCTGGCCAAATTCGTTGCGGTAACGCTTAGGGTATACTATGGGAGAGAAGGACTCTACAATAAACAGGCGGTTATTTTTAGTATCAAACTCCATTTGATAAATGGTGCCGCGCGGTATTACAATGTAATCGCCGTAGCTAAATTTAAGGTCACCGAAAATTGATTTCATAGTACCGGTTCCTTCATGCACAAATATCACTTCATCGGCATCGCTGTTTTTATAAAAATAACCTTTGGTAGATTTCATAGGTGCCGCCAGCACTATATGCACATCGTTGTTTACCAACACCGGTACGCGCGATTTCAAAAAATCCTCTACCGGCTTTACATTGAACCCTTTGTAACAGCGGTTTTGCATGTTTTTCTGCTGTGCAATCTTTGGGCTTACATCTATCGGCTTATCTATCTTCTTAACCAGCGTAGGAGGGTGGCAATGGTAAATAAGAGAGTACACATTATGAAACCCTTCGGTAGATACCAGCTGTTCGCTGTATAAACTGCCATCGGGCTTTCTAAACTGCGTATGGCGTTTATGAGGAACTTCACCTTGTTTCTGATAGTGAGGCATAGAGCGATTTTAGTTTTGAAATATACACTCCGGAATTTAACAACCGGATTATATGGTCAAAGCTATGCAGATTTAGGTGAATGCCAAACTGATATTAAACAGTTTAACGAAGCTTGGATACATGAAACAAAATGTGCAATCTATACGCTGCTCTTATCAGCGTAATCCCTGGTATTTATCTGTGTAATCCTCCATTAAAAGCTGTAGCCTACCTGGAAAGTAAAGTTACGTGGTGGCTCTATCAGGCCCGGACGCAGGGTGTATTCTGTGTTTGTTATGTTTTTGCATATAAACATAAATGTAGCCTTCTCTTTATAGCTGTAACCCGCGCGCACATCCATCACAAAATCGCCTTTGTTGTGCGATTTGCGGAAATCGTTCACCACCTTCAGCGCACCAATTTTATCATCAATATTTTTAATAAAGCTGTTGAAGAATGCACTGATACCTAATGTTAAACCTTTGTAGTTGGTTTGTATATCTGCTTTAGCCGAATGCTGTATCCGGTATTTAAGAATCTCTACCGATGATGGATCGGATGGATTGTAGTTAAGGTTGCGCGGGTACAAATACGAGTAACCTATCAGGAAGTTAAGGGGTACACCAAATATTTTACCGTTTGCTACTGCCGAAACTTCTACACCCATTATTCGGGCCTGTTCTACGTTAACAGCTTTAAAAGGCAGACCAGTGTAAATGATACCTGAATCAGG
Organism: Chitinophagales bacterium; assembly: GCA_035298845.1. Taxonomy (GTDB): domain Bacteria; phylum Bacteroidota; class Bacteroidia; order Chitinophagales; family LD1; genus Bog-950. Next base: position 2,157 of record DATGXP010000823.1, on the reverse strand, counting down.
ATCGAACCCGGTGAACTCAATCATATCAGTGTATTGCATGATGTAGCCTGCTACGTCAAAGTAGGCCATCCACTTGCTTATTTTCACCCCTTGCTTTATGCCTATCTCCGCGCTCCAGCCGGTTTCTGGCCTTAAGCTGTCGTTAGGAAAAACCTCGGCACCACTGCGTATTGTATGAACAAATTTTTCGGATAGTGCCGGATAGCGGAAGCCCTGACCGATAGAAGCTCGTATAAACGTTCCTTCTGTAGCCTGGTAATTCATGCCAAATCGGAATAAAGGTGCTACCGGCGATGTAATAGGATTGTCTTTATCGCGGCCGGCCCATTTGCTAATAGCATGGAAAGGATACTTAACCATTGATGTATCAAGCATCGCAAACTCTAAGCGCATACCGCCCGTAACCGTTAAACGGTTAAAAAATTTCTTTTCTACCTGTATATAGGCTGCTACGTTTGATACTGTTCGGGTATTATATAGCAGTGTTGCAGGGTTTACCGGCTGATTGGCTACTTCGCCAAAGGTTTTACCATGTATTACACTATGGTAACCATTAACACCGCTAATAACTACCAGGTTTATTTTTTGGAATTTACGCAGCAGGCTGTAATCAAAATAAAATTGTGTAGAGGCAGTACTATCGCCGGTACCACCCAACGAAACCCCCGCATTAGAATTATACATGGTATTGTAAATTCTAAACTTAATGCTGTGGCGGTTTTCTTTCTTATCGTAATAATTGATGTACGGATCAAAGTTAAAGGTGCGCGTGCGCGTAGTTACTACCTCGGTAGGCACATACATAGCAGTAGCTATACCTTTCGAAACAAAAAAGTCTTTCAGGTTTTCATGAAAAAAATTCATGTTTAAGCCTACGGTAAGGTTAGACAGTTTTTTAGGCGTGTAGCGCAATTTAGCGCTCATGCGTACCCGCTTGTAATCATTGTTCTGACGGAATCCCTGGTCTTGGTTATACCCACCAGAAACCACCACACCAAAATCTCCGTATTGCTTGGCATGTAAAAACTGTGCTCCACCAAACATCGGGTTCTGTACGCGATCGGTAGTGTCGCCATTGCGTTTCACAGTCTTGCGGTGCCACCAGCTATTCCATGTGTGCTGGTAGGGTTGCCCATAAAAACCGTAATGGATAAGAATTTTATTTACAGCTTCAGGTTTCGGGTTAATAGTGCGCATGTTTAGCACACCGTTTAGAGCCGATGAGCCATATAATGCAGATGAAGAACCCTTGATAATTTCAACCTGTTCCAAAGCCTCAATAGGCACGGTTTCCCAGCGGATACTACCATTCTCCGGGCTAATAATCGGCATTTCATCCAATAGAGCTAGTACCCGGTTTCCGGTAGCGTCGCTAAAACCGCTACCGCCACGTATGGCTATGGTTTTACCCAGCATATTTACGCCGGGCACCTTATTCATAGCCTCGTCCATTTTGGCGTTGTTCTGGTTTATTACCGCTGCCTTCAATACCTCCATAGAGGTCACCTCTTCACTTAGCTTCTTTTCGTATTTAGTACCTGTAACTACCACTATATCCATTTCCACCACATCCTCTGTCATCTTTAAATCCAGCTTCTTTTCTTTGTCGAAAGCGGTGATGGTTACCAGCTGGGTTCTTTTGGCATAACCCAGGTAGCTAAACTCAAGCGTATAAGTGCCCGCAGGCAGTTTTAGCTCATATTTGCCATCCATATCGGTAAGTGTACCTACGGCATTGCCTTTCACTTTTGTACTTATACGCACACCCATCATAGGCACATTGCCCTTTTCGTCAATTATAGTTCCGGTAAGGGGTATGCCCTCGGTAGTGGTGGCCACAGTTGTAGGCTCTGCGGGTTGTTCTTTAACAACCGGTGGCTCAGTGGTGGTTGTTTGCTCAGCTACGGGCAGTGTAGTTTGTTCCGTTGCATTTACTACAATATTCAGTTGCTTATCGGTAGAGTCCAGCGTAACAGTTTCTGTCTTAGAAACCGCCCCCGGGGCCTCTATCTTTAAGGTGTAGTTCCCTGATTTAAGCAGCAGGCGGTATGTTCCGGCATTATCCGTGCCGGTGCCTACTCCCAACTCATTTACAAAAACAGTAGCACCGGGTACAGGTGCGCCTTTATCGTTATTTATTGTTCCGGTTAAATTAAC
>DATGXP010000822.1:0-3600 GCA_035298845.1 Chitinophagales bacterium | reverse complement strand
ATAACATTATTGTTTTTGTGGTTCAAGGGGTTTGCGTGGGCCGATGAGCTGGCGCGTAGTATTTCCGCTTCACCAATTTTACAATCGCTGATTTTCTTTGGCATTTTAGGCCTTGCTTGTTCCATAATAGGCTTGCCATTTGAGATTTACGAAACGTTTGTGGTAGAAGAAAAATTCGGATTTAATAAAACATCGCCAGGCCTGTTTATTATGGATAAGCTAAAAGGACTTTTACTGGCAGTGGTAGTGGGTGGTGGTATACTGGCTTTACTTACCTTTCTGTTTGGTTTGCTTGGTAATAAATTCTGGATTGCAGCCTGGATAATAGTGGCAAGTTTTTCCATACTGATGGCTATGTTTTATACAAACTGGCTGTTGCCTTTATTTAATAAGCTTACCCCCTTAGAGGATGGCTCTCTGCGCCAAAGCATAGAGAATTATGCAGCCGGTGTGCAATTTCCGCTTACCAATATTATGGTAATGGATGGCTCTAAGCGCTCGACCAAAGCAAATGCCTTTTTCAGCGGATTGGGTAGCAAAAAAAACATTGTACTGTATGACAACCTGATTAAGGATATGAACACTGAAGAGATAACCGCCGTGCTTGCACACGAGGTTGGGCACTATAAAAAGAAACATATTCTACAATCAATGATTATTTCGGTGCTGCAAATGGGTTTCATGTTTTTTGTATTTGGCTGGCTGGCAGCACAGCCTGTAATGGCAGAGGTATTGGGTGCCAAAGAAAATTCATTCCACTTGTCGCTGGTTACTTTCTCGATGTTATTTGCCCCTATTTCGCTTATTACAGGGATACTCATGAATGCTTTTAGCCGGAAAAATGAATACGAGGCCGATAGCTATGCAAAGGATACTTATTCAGTGACACCCATGATAACTGCGCTGAAAAAACTATCGGTAAACCACCTGAGTAATTTACAGCCGCACCCGGCTTATGTGTTTTTTAATTACTCGCACCCAACGTTGCTGCAAAGAATGAGAAATCTTCAGGGTTAACTTCCCTTCTTCTTGTTATACTTAATGGTGTAAGTTACCGTAAGCATCAGGTATCTTTTGAGTACGTTGGTTTTAGTGTCTTCAATATACGTTTCCGTTACATTACGGGCTATACCGGTGTTTTGATTTAGTATATCGTTTACACTTACCCTTACATCCAGGTTTTGATCTTTCAGGAACTTATAACCCAGTGCCGCATTCCATAAAAATATATTCTGGTTAAAGCCCTGTGCTATACCGGCATACAGGGTATTCTGCACATTGGTATTAAACACAAATCCTTTCCAGAATTGCCAGTTGAAACGCGCACCTGCGCTGTGCTGGTAGTAATTATTGTTGCTGGCCGTTTGCAGCGAGTTCTGCACTATATTATACGTACCCATGTAGTTGATGGTAAAATCTATCTTCTCGTTAATGTTGCTGCTAAGTGTTATACCGCCGTTTACTCCATATGTACTGGCCAGGTTTTGCGCATTATTTATAAGGCTTGGGGTGCGCAGGTAGGTAAAGCCTGCGTTAAAGTTCATGTTGCTCTTAATTTTCTTTACCGGCAGGCCATAGGTTAAAAAGCTGTTTACATTCAGCTGGCCCTCTATGTTTACAGGGCGCGTAAGCTGCGAACCGGCATTAAGTGTAACCAGGCCGTTAATCAACGTATCGCTGGTGGCAATAAAAGTAGAGTTGCCTACATAGTTGCTGGTGTAGTTTGCCGATGCAAATGCAAAAAATGAGTGCGCCGTTTTAGGATTAGTAAGTCCATAGCGCACCATCATAAAATGGCTGTAGCTTTGTTTAAGGTCAGGGTTGCCGGTGCTAAGCAGTAGCGGGTTGGTATTATCTACTACACTCTGCAACTGCGATATAGTCGGCGGATTGGTAGAGGTGCGATACATAATGCGCAGGTTACTGCTGTTCTTAAACTTATAGTTAAACATAAGGTTGGGCAGTACACTGTAAAAAGTGCGGCTGGTTTGGTAAGCTAACGGAAACACACTCTCGCCGGTTAGCAAGGCATACTGCCCGCTAACACCAATATTAAAATTAAAAGCAGCTCCCTTCAACCGGTAACTTGCCGAGGCCCTTTGAGTCATATACTCGTTATCGTATTTGTTTGATAACACGGTATCCAACAAATTGTAATCGCCGGTACCGTTGGTATCCAGGTTAAGCGTTTGCTTGTCCGATTTGTTCCAGGTGTAGGTAGGTTCGTAACTCAGCTGCACCATACCCGATTTACCCGCAGGCTCTGTATAGGTTATATTTCCATTCACTTTATAACTGGTACCAATGGTAGTGGCCTGCTGGTCAACCTCTGCTGAGTCACTTTGTTCGGCAAATGAGTTAACCGCCATCTGCGAACTGTTGCCATCTTTATTATTAATAGTAGTACCCACACCCACCGAAAGAGTGCGATACAACTTACGGAACTTGTGCTGGTAAAGCAGGTCACCCGAAACATTATACCCGGCACTTTTTGACTTATAGGTGCTCAGTGTGCGGCTCAAAAACTCGGTTTGGGCAATAGTGTTGGTACCATCAATGGTATTGGTCTGCTCATTTTGCTGGTAGCTGAACTTAGGCGTAAATATCAGGTTGTTCATGGTATCTATCAGATACTCCATGCGCAGGTTAACGCGGTGGTTCATGTTTATACTGTTAGATGTATTGCTCTCTTTATAATAGGTAGAACTATCCCCGGCATTAAAATACTGGCGCGTAAGGTCGGTTTGGTTTACGTTCTTACTGTAATTAAAAAAGTAGCTACCGGTCAGCTTCAGATTATTCTTTTTACCCAACACATCTGAATAGTTCAAACCGGCTGAGTGCGTAGTGCTGATACCGCCCTGCTGACCTACCATAAAATTGCTGGCCGGGTTGTTACCCCAGTTGCCTCCTCCCCCACCACCACGAGGGCGGTTACCGCCCATGCCACCCCGCATCCCTCCTCTGCCGCCACCTGATGAACCGGTTACGCCCAGCAGGTCCTGCATATCAAAATTCTGCGAGTTTACATTGTTGCTCATACCTATCAGGGCAATGCGGCGGTCACCATCAAAGTAGTTTACACTCGCACCGGCCGAGTAACGCGAATCGGTCAGGTAGCCGTAACCGGCATACACTTTACCAAACACACCTTTGCTCATCCCTTTTTTGGTAAGAATGTTCATGGCCTTTTGCGAGTTGCCATCATCAAAACCGGTAAAAAACGATTGGTCGCTCATCTGGTCAAACACCTGCACCCGGTCTACAATATCCGATGGCAGGTTTTTCATAGCCACCTGTGCATCGTCGCCAAAATATTCCTTACCGTCTATCAATACTTTCTTAACCTGCTCGCCCTGCGCTTTAATTACGCCGTTCTCGCTGGTTATACCCGGCATTTTGGTTACCAGGTCCTCAACATTCGCATCCTTACTGGTTTTAAACTGATTGGCGTTATATTCACTGGTATCCCCCTTTTGCTCTACCCGCACAGCATTCTCTACCACGTTTACAGCTTTAAGCGTGGTGGCATCCTTGGCAATGTTCATTACTCCCAGGTGCTGGTCTTCCGCACTCATTATCACCAGCTGCTGGGGGAAT
>DATGXP010000821.1:0-2871 GCA_035298845.1 Chitinophagales bacterium | reverse complement strand
ACTCGTTGGGCAGGGTGTTGGCGTACAGCAGTACGCAAAAAGCCACAAGCAAGCCGTAGAAAAACGAAAGGCGTTTTTCTACGTTAAAACTGCTGGTAATTAAGTTAAATGCAGGCTGTTTCAATCGGTTTATGTTGCTTTTGGGGGTATTGGCCAATGCCTGCACCCTTCCATCAAATATGCTGCAAAGTATGAAAAATCAAAGCGAATTTTCGCTGTCTTATTTGAGTGTCTAATTTACTAACATAATTTTCGCTACGCAGGGCTGTTGTGGATTTGGCTATGGCAGAATTTTCTAATTTGCCCGCGTTTATTTGTAGTAAAAGAGAACCCATGCGAAAGCTTTTAGTTATTGCGTTGTTATGTTTTGGTTTTATGCAGGCTGCTATTGCACAAACAGCTACCATAAGGGGAGTTGTAACCGATAGAAGCACCGGCGATGTGCTGGAAGGCGCCACAGTATTGCAGCCACCCACCAACGGCACCAGCACCGGTGCCAAAGGCGAGTACGAGTTACAGGTGCAACCCGGCGATATAACCCTGATAGTAAGTTATATAGGCCTGAAGGCCGATACCCTCACCCTTAAAATAGCGGCAGGCGAGACACGCACACTGGATATGAAAGTTGGCGGCGCCCCTATGGAGTTGCAACAGGTAGTAATAGGCGAAAGCAAAATTGCTATTAAGCTGCAGAAGGTAACGCAATCGGTAGATGTGATAAAGCCGCGGATGATAGAGAGCAACAACATTACCAACCTGACCCAGGCGGTAATGAAACTGCCGGGTGTAACTGTACTGGATGGGCAGATGAGTGTGCGCGGTGGTAGCGGCTATGCCTATGGTACCGGTAGCCGCGTAATGCTGGTGGTAGACGATATGCCGCTGATGAGTGCCGACCGTGGCGAAATTAAATGGCCCCTGCTACCGGTAGAGAACGTAGAGCAGATGGAGTTGATAAAAGGTGCCAGCACGGTGCAGTATGGTTCATCGGCGCTGAATGGTGTGCTGAACGTAACCAGCGCTTATGCGCGCGATACACCCAGTACCAAGTTTGTTTTCTTTTACGAAGGGGTAGGCAAGCCACCGGTAGATTCTTTTCAGTGTGGAAACGCAAAGGCAAAATATTTGAGAACCCGAACACGCTGGGCATGATGTTTTTGCACAAGCAAAAATTCGGCGATTTCGATTTTGTGTTTAGCGGTATGCTGCAAGGCCAGCAAAGCCACCTGCAGCAGGAGTACGATTACTTTGTGCGCTTTAATAACAAAATACGCTGGCAGCCATCGCGCCTTAAGCGCCTTACAATTGAACTTGCTACCAGCCTGATGTACCGTAAAAACGGGTTCCAGTTTTTTTGGCAGGATGGCGGGCACCCTTACCTGGCCGCCAGCGGTGTTGATTTAGATGAGCGTTACTTTTTGGCTTATATAGACCCTAAGTTTAAATATGTAGATAAAAAGGGCAACCAGCATAAGCTGCTAACCCGTGTAAACCGCCAGAACAACATAGACGGGCAAACCGACTTTTGGGTGTTCTACACCGAGTATGGTTTCCGCCACGATTTTGGCAAACTGGTTACCCTGCAAACCGGTGTAAGCAACGAGCACAGCATGGTAAATGATGGCACTTTGGGCAAGCACGTGCAAGACCGTGCAGGCATTTACGCCATGGGTAAACTAAACTACAAGTGGCTTACCATAAACGCCGGTATACGCGAAGAGCTTTATCGCCTGGATAGCGCCATTACACCTACTATACCAGTAGTTTCGTTTGGTGTAAACTTCGAGATACGCAAATACAATTATATCCGCGCATCGTTTGGGCAATCGTTCCGGGTGCCGAGTGTGGCCGAGCGCTTTGTTACCTACGAGCTTGCCGGCATACGCATATTGCCTAACTACGGCATTAAACCCGAACGTGGTTTTACGGCCGAACTGGGTTACAAGCGCAGCTTTAAAATAAACAACTGGCTGGGCTATTGGGATGCGGTGCTGTTCCTTACCGAGTTTAAGGATATGATAGAATTTAAGTTCGACTCTAAATTTGATAACACCGGTTTCTATCCTTTCTTCCAAAGCCAGAACGTAAGCAAGGCACGTATTTTTGGATGGGAAACATCGCTGGTGGGCGAGGGTAAAATAGGCCCTGTAGATATGACCGTGAACCTGGGCTACACGTATTTTTACGGTGTAGATATGAATGATACTACCTGGGGTGCTAATGAGCGGAACAAGAACATAGGCAAATTTCTGGGCGATGCCTTTACGCACTTTGCACTGCCCACTGCCAAAGATGATTACACCTGGGATTCGCTTACGGCCGGTATGCTTAAGTACCGCAACCCACATACGTTTAAGGCCGATATCGATATGATAATTTACGGCAAATATCATGTGGGTACCTCGTTGCAATATTATGGTTTTATGACCCAGATAGATAAGATTTTCGGTGTGTTTATTAAGGGTATAAATACCCAGCGGCAGGATCGCCGAAACCAGGGCGATGTAATATGGGACCTGCGCGCGGGCTATGACATCAACAAAAATGTGTCGCTTAAATTTTTGGTAAAAAACATACTGAACACCGATTACGCCATCCGTATCTCCCGCCCCGACAGGCCGCGCTCGTTCACCGTGCAACTGGTGGTAAATTTTGGGGGTAAACCATATCAGCGCAAAAGCGATACAGCAAGCAGGTATTAGTAATTAAGGTTGGTGCTATAAAATTTTTGTGCCACGGGCGGTCGCTTGTTGAAAAAGAAGGCCTTCCGATTTGTAAAAACTTCGGAAGGCTTGTTACACTGAATTCAAAACTCTTTACTTTCCCATTGCCACTAACTGCTCTATATCATTATTAACCGAAAGGATAAGC
>DATGXP010000820.1:0-5985 GCA_035298845.1 Chitinophagales bacterium | reverse complement strand
ACCGGTGTGGTGCTGGGCCATTCGCCTTACGAAAAGCAGCCGGGATTTTTGAACAAGCTTATCCGCTACGAAAATTTTATGACCGCCTTACAATATTTTGGCTTTGCCAGGTCGGGCATGCCTTATATGGGTGTGGGGCGCAACTTATCGTACAGTAAAAGCCTGTTTAGCTCCTACAAAGGTTTTGATAAAAACAAAGACCTGCCTACGGGCGATGACGACTTATTTGTGAACGCGGTAGCATCGGGTAAAAACACCGAAGTGTGTATAGATAAAGATGCCTTTATGTATACCAGGGCTGCCACAACGCTTAGTAGCTGGTTAAATCAAAAGCGCCGGCACCTGCGGTCGGGGTTTAAGTATAAGTTCTATCATGTGTTTTTGTTATTTCTATTTGCTTTTACCGGCTTTTTATGCTACGGTTTGTTATTCTTTTTACTGGTGCAGGGGGCGATGATTAAAATAGTGGTAGGCTTGTTTGCCGGTATGTTATTGATTAAATTGATTACTACCTTTAGGGTATATAGTAAACTGGGGGCGGGCGATTTAGTTACATGGTTTCCCTTGTTAGATATTGCGCATACGGTTTACCTACTCAGTATATTTTTCTTATTATTGCTAAAACCTAAAAAAAGTTGGACTTAAATTCGAAATTTTCAGCGCGTGCACAGGAAGACCTTGAATTAGTTGATTTAGCTAAAAAAGGCGACCAGGTTGCATTTGGAAAACTGATGGCCCGCTACCGCGACTCCATCTTCTTTATGGTACTTAAAATGGTGCACAACCGCGACGATGCCGAGGATTTGACTCTGGAGGCATTTGGTAAGGCATTCAACAGCATATCCAACTATTCGGCCGATTTTGCTTTTAGTACCTGGCTGTTTAAAATAGCTACCAACAACTCTATCGATTTTATCCGCAAGAAAAAATTGCAGACCACTTCGCTTGACCAGACAACCTCTACAGAGGATGGAGAAATTACACCGATAGCAGTTAAAGACCATTCTTCTAACCCGGAGGAAGCTATGGTAAAAGAGCAACGGGCAGCTAAAATACGGCTGGCTATAGAGCAGCTTTCGCCCAAATACCGCGCGCTTATAGAGCTTCGCTACCTGGATGAATTGGCTTATGAAGAGATAGCTGAAAAGCTGGACATTCCGCTGGGTACCGTTAAGGCTCAATTGTTCCGCGCCAAGGATATGCTTTACAACATACTTAAGGTTACTAAAGAGAAGTATTAATAAGCGGCCTACGCCAGCATGGACATTTTACACAAATACTTTCCCGACCTTACTACTGACCAACAGCAGCAGTTTGCTGCCCTGCAAAAAATATATACCGAGTGGAACAGCATGATAAACGTTATCAGCCGGAAGGATATAGATAACCTGTACGAGCGCCATGTGCTGCACTCACTCAGCATTGCCAAATTCATCAAATTCAAAAAGGCCACCAAAATTATGGACCTAGGTACTGGCGGTGGTTTTCCCGGTGTGCCGCTGGCCATTCTTTTTCCCGAGGTGCGGTTTCACCTGGTAGATTCTATTGGCAAGAAGCTGAAAGTAATTGAAGCGGTAAAGGAAGAAATTGGCCTTACTAATATATTCACTTTCCATGCCCGCGCCGAGCAGATGGAGTATCAATACGACTTTGTGGTTTCTCGCGCTGTAGCACCCCTTGCCGACCTTTTAACCTGGACACACGGCAAGTACGCCGGCAAAGACCAGAATGCCATACCCAACGGCCTTATATGTCTTAAAGGAGGGGATATTACCGAAGAGCTTTCAGTAGTTAAGCATGTAAAAAAAGTCCCTCTCAACACTTATTTTGAGGAGGAGTCCTTCAACGATAAGTTTTTGGTGTACGTAGAGCAGTAGGAGAGTTGCCACCCGGCAGTCTTCAGTCAGCAAAAAAAACAAATTTTACCAGTAAATGGGATTGGTTGTTTAAGTCTCCGCTATGGGGAGTTTAGGGGGGGCGATCTTTTTTCTACGCCTAAACCCCTAAAAACAACGCTTTAAACGGCAAACCATCAATAATCCCGCTAATTTTGCCTTATTAGTAAAATATTCTTTGCCCCATTGCGTCAGATATTGCAAGAAGGAAAAAGACTATGGTAACCCTAAGTATTGCAATGTCAGACATTCAGAATGAATCTATCCGCCAGACGGTTGAGAAAGAACGCCGCCGATTGCTGGAGTTCATTCGTCGTAGAGTGCCGACGCAAGAAGATGCAGAAGACGTTCTGCAAGATGTATTTTATGAACTGGTAAACACCTACCGCCTGATGAAGCCAGTAGAGCAGATGGCTTCGTGGATGTTTACAGTGGCCCGCAACAAAATTACCGACCGCTACCGCAAAAAGAAACCAGATAGCCTGGAAGACCACTTTGCAGTGCGCGCTGGCGATGATGGCGACCGACTGGACATTTCGGATTTTCTGCCGGGCAATATGAATGCCCCGGATACGGATATGATGCGCCAGGCTATTATGACTGGGCTGGAAGATGCCCTGGGCGATTTGCCAAAAGAGCAGCGCGATGTATTTATTATGCACGAAATTGAAGACAAGAGTTTTCAGGAAATTTCGGAAATAACCGGTGCTAACGTAAATACACTATTATCGCGTAAACGATATGCTGTTTTGTTTTTGCGCGAGCGCCTGCAGAGCCTGTATAACGATTTGTTTAATACCTAAGCAGTAACAAAAACGAAATGTTATGAACTTAATACTAAGAGGAGTAGGAATTTTTGCGCTGTTTGTAGTGGGCTTTTTTGTATTTGGTTTTGTAACCATGCACCTATGGAATTACGTAATGCCCTACCTTTTCAAACTGCCGCTTATAGATTTTAAGATGGCCATGGCCATGGTAATACTCAGCAAAATACTTTTTGGTGGTATGCACATGCGGCCAGAGGGAGGCTGGGGCCAGAAAAAATACTGGAAAGCCAAATGGCAAAGTATGACACCCGAAGAGCGAGAAAAATTTAAGGCAGATTTTGCCTTGCGCTGTCAAAGCAAATGGGGTAAGGGTGGTGCTAAGACCGAAGTAGGCAACGCCTGATTTTATCCCCGATAAATAATTGAAATTGCCCTGGTTTAAAAAGCCGGGGCTTTTTTTGTGCCAGGCATTTAGATTCAATACACCACCACTTTTCTCACCACGCTAAACTCTTTACCTGCAATTTTAATAAGGTAGTTGCCTGACTGCAATTGGCTGATGTTAATTGTGCCGGTGTTTGTTATCTGCTGTTGTAATAGCATACGCCCCTGCATATCCAACAGGGTTATATCAGCAGCATTGCTTTCAATATCTATGTTCAGTTGTTCGTTGGCAGGGTTGGGCCATAGTTTAAATTTTGCAGTTTCGTATTTATCAATAGCAGTAGGCTCAAGTTGGTATTGATTAAAGAAACGCCATATCTCTTTACCGGCGCTAAAATCCATACAGGTAACATCGTTAGAGTTGGGCATGGGGCCACCGGGCCAGGTGTGTTCACCGCCAATAACTTTATATAGCTCAACCGTATTGCCGTTAGTGCCGCCACTGTATACATAGTGCTCTGCTGTAGCGCCATCGTTAGGATCGGTGTTGGGTACGGTGGTAAGCAGGGGAGTAGTATCGCAGTTATTTTGATTTATCCAAAATGCATTTAGCTGCTCTATACCTACCATGGTAGATGTGCCGGCATAGGGGTTCGTATTGTCTTCGGTACCATGTATATGCAGGGTGGGCGTAGGGCGCACCGGGTTGCAGGCATTAAGCATAGTATGCGACATAGAACCCGTAACACCTGCTATGGCCGCAAACCTGTTGCTCTGGCAAGCCATATAGTAAGCCATAAAACTGCCATTGCTCACACCGGTGCAATAAATGCGCTGGTGGTTTATGCTGTATTGCGATGCAATGGTATCAATCAATGCTTCTAAAAAGCCTACATCATCTACGGTAGAGCCAAACACATTACCGTAGTTCCAAAAGGTGATGCCCAGCATGGTGGAGCCGTTGGGGTTTACTACAATGAAATTAGCTGTGTCGGCTATTGGTTTAAAATCGCGGTATTGGGCAAACTGAGCGCCGGTGGAACTGGTACCATGCAGGCCAATTACCATTGGTACCGGTTGGCCAGGTGAGTAAGCCGCAGGCACATAAAACGAGTAGGTGCGTGTAATACCTCCATGCACAAACGAGCCGCTGTATGTGTTTTGTGCATGGGTGCCGGCTAACGCCATAGCCAGTAATAAAGCGAATAGGTATTTATTCATAGTAAAGAGTTGCTCTAAGTTAAAAATCCGGTTCGTTCTGCACCCACCGGTTGCATAATTTTAAAATGGCAGTTAACAAACTTAACACTTAACATATTGATGAAGCTTACTGTGGCAGGGTTTGCACGTAGATCTCAACAATAAATTTGGTTCTACACTTTAGGTGTGAAAGGTGTTGCCCGTTGTGTATTTATTTGCAATAAATCTTTCTGTTTTTACAGGTATGACCGGTTGGCACAATTATTACAGTATATAAATACCGCTGCGTATTGCAGCAGATATTTTTCAACTAAAACTTAAACACAATGGCAAACGAAAAAAACAGACCAGGTCAGCAAGACACTGGCAAGAAAGAGCAACCGGGCGTTCAACAAACTCCTGAAAAGGGTAAAGGTTTAGGCGACAAACAAACGCAAAAACCAGCACGCGAAGAAGAAACTGAATCTGAGGAATTAGATCAGCAATAATAACCGGTTAGTGTACTAACCAGTTAAACGGGGCAATAGTTAACACTATTGCCCCTATTTTTTTTGCACACACTTAACTAAAATAGGCCTGCAACACAGGCCTGTTTTAATTAATAAAATTGAAAGTAATATATCATCGAATGATACCTTCCTGTGTTACACAGTCTCCGTTTTTTAGCTGTATACGTGTTCCGCTTTTGCGGGTAAGCAGGCCCTCTTTAGTAAGGCGTGTTCCGTTTTTAAAACGGATAGTTTTATCTACCATTACAAAGTTATCCATTAGTACCAGTTTGCCGTTCCGCAGGTCCAGGCAATAAGTTTTCTTACCCAGCGTGTCGCTTTTATCTACTTGCTGGCCCCCACCCTGGTCGGGCCCTCCCGCGGTGCTCGACCGGTTCATGGCGGGATTAGATACAGGTAAATCAATTTGGTCTTTCCGTACTGTGGTATCGGTTGTTTGTGCATAGCCGGTTACACCAGCCAGCAGTAGCGTACTTAATAGTATTGCTTTCATAATTAATTGCTTTTGTATACCACTATTGTAAATACTGTGCCTGTTTTAGTTGGAGAATCAGTAAAATAGCCTCACTAGATATTTTTGATAATAGTAAGTAACTGATTATCAATTTTTTAAAAAATATTTGATGCATAATAGCCAGATACATAATATTCTTATGTATTATTGCGTTATAAATACAGAAGCACATTATGATATACTCATCGGAACTTATAAAAGGGACACTTAAAACCATCGTATTAAAACTATTGGCAGATAATAAACGCATGTATGGATACGAGATAACCCAAAAGGTAAAGCAGCTAACCATGGATAAAATACAGATAACGGAAGGTGCGCTGTATCCTACCCTGCACGCTTTAGAAGCCGATGGGCTGGTGATAACAGAAGCAGAATATATAGGTAAGCGCGTGCGTAAATATTACAGCCTGAGTAAAACGGGCAAAACCAAAACGGCAGAAAAGGTAAGCGAGCTAGCTGACTTCATGAACACAATGAAATTTTTATTGGATATACAAAACCAGCCTGTTTAATGTATTGCCTTACTGAACAACAAATTGATAGAATACTTAACGACATACGTGCACGTGGCGTTAAAACGGAGAGCCTGCAGCTTAACCTCCTCGATCATATTTGTTGCATAGTTGAGCGCGACCTTGAGCCGGAAGGTGATTTTGAAACCTTTTATCAAGCTACTCTTAAAACTTTTTATAAGCATGAGTTGCGCGAGATAG
>DATGXP010000819.1:0-15185 GCA_035298845.1 Chitinophagales bacterium | reverse complement strand
AAAAACAGGTAATACGCAGCAGCCGCGATTTTTTCGATTATATATACCCCGAAATGAGCGACCTGCGGCACGAGGAGTTTTATGTGCTTTATCTTAACCGGGCTAACAGGCCTATCACCTTTAAGCATATAAGCACCGGTGGCGTATCTGGCACGGTTGCCGATGTTAAGATAATTCTTAAACACGGTATCGAGTTGCTTGCTTCATCCATTTGTGCCTTTCACAATCATCCATCGGGCAATTTAAAACCCAGCCAGGCGGATATCGAGCTTACCCGTAAAATAAAAGAAGCCGGTAAGCTATTGGATATTTTGCTGCTCGACCATCTCATCATCGGCGATAAAAACTACTATAGCTTTGCCGATGAGGGCATGTTATAAATTAAAAACCCCGCGCCAGGGGCGCAGGGTTTGGTAGCTGAGTAACCGTAATTTATTTGTTTACTACAAATTTCATTGTTTTTACTGTCTTGCCATTTTCTTTTAACTGCACAAAGTAAAAGCCGTTGGCATAGCTCGCTGTGTTTATAGCTGTATTGTAGTTGCCTTCCTGCAGGTTAACCACCGGGTAGCTAACCATGGTTTGGCCAATCATGTTGTTCACTTCCATGCTAAAGCTTGTGTTGCTGTTTAATACATAGGCTACATGAATAATATCGGTTGCAGGATTAGGATATACAGAAGCTGTAGCAAGCGCGGCAGAGTTTGTGTTTTCAATAGCTGTGTTAGGGTTCGCATTAAGGCCTGTAGAATCTGCCGTATTAAGCTTTAACTCAAGCGCGTTTAATATCTGGCGGTTGTATTTGTTGTTGGCATCGTAGCGTTGTACAATGGCCACAACTTCTACCTGCGATTCATCCCACCCGTTAGGTAAGGTATAGGTATATTGCTTGTTGTATGCAACACCATCGGCAGTGGTAGCGGGCACTACACCTGTAGAACCCCAGGTAGCTCCAAACATGTGGCGTACTACATGGCGGTGCTGGTAACCCACAATAGGATTTCCCTTTTGATACCATTCGCTCGTATTATCACCGTTAGAGGCATTCGATTGGTTGTATCCGCTGCCGGTACCCGATACGCTGTCTTCTACAATGTAGCAGTTAACCCTGAAGTCGTCAGATATTGCCGAGTAAAAAGTAGCAGCAACATTTACGGTAAGTTGGCGTGTGCCACCATCGTAGGTGGTGTTGGCAGCTATCGAAACCGGGGTAATTTCGGCTTTCCGCTCAATGCTATAGGGTTCCCATCTGTCATATGGGTCATTATAATAGCCTATGGCTACGCTTTTATCATCAGCCTGGTATACCCGGTCAATCATTATGGCCGGCGCACCGTCTGTGTATTCATTAGCCAGTGTATCATGCTCATCTATCGTCATTGCATCGCTACCAAAACCGGAGTGAAGGGCTACACCTATAAGGTTTTGGTTACGGGCCAGTATGGCGTTCATGCGTGTTGCTGCATCAGGGCAATATTGGCAAGGGGCAGTGGTAAATTCTTCCAGCAGCACGTTCCTTTTTGGAAACTGCGAAAGCACATAAGACATGGCCGTTTTTGCATTGTTCGAAGGGTTCAAATCAGTACCGCCGTTAGGGTTGGTAGCGTTAGCTACTATTGCATACGACTGCACCGAGCTAAGATTAGCGGGTGTGTTAAACGAAAAATTATACGTATCGAAAGGTTGTATTGCCAGGTTGCTAAGGGTTTGGGTTACCGGGGCACCGCCGTTTACGGTATACGATAGAGTTACCTGGCTGATAGGGTCGCTACCCAGGTTTTCAAGTACACCCGAAATAGTCTGGTTAGAAGGAGCCACATATTCTTCTACATTCAGGCTTTTTATCGCCACATCCAGTGTAGCGGGTTCTGTTATTTTAATATCATCTACAGCCCAGTAGCCATCCCAATCGCCGGTAAACTTAAACCTTACATAAAGGCTGTCCTGGTTAGCTGCATAAGCCGATAAGTCCACGTTTACAACCGCCGGGTTATCGCTGCTCTCTGTGGTAGACCATACTTCTGTCCATGTAGCGTTATTGGTACTTACCTGTACATATCCTGCGCTGTTGGTGTTGTTGTCAAAGTATGTATAAAACCAGTGCTGAAAGCGTAAAAACACTTTCGCATTGGCCGAGCAATCTATACGGCCCGAAGTTAATTCTCCATCTTCGGGCAAATTATCATCGTTTTGCGCGTCAGAAAGAAATATCCAGTAGCCATTAGAATAAGTTTCAGATTGAAACTGGCTTGAGGTATACCTTTTCCATATACCGTTGGTAAGGTTGTTGCCCGTTCGGTCTACGTTGGTCCAGCCTACCGGCAAACCTGCCGATGAAAAATTCTGCGAGTAAATAACGGTTTGTGCCCGCAATCCTAATGATGCTGCAAATGCCATCATTATTGCCAGTGTAAAATGCTTCATGCTTGTAATTTGAGTTGGTTAAACTGCTGTTTGGTAATACTTTCTTTTTCAGAAGTAGGCGAAATTATATCTTTTATAGCACTTTCCACTTTATTAATGTATCTATTACAGGCGCATTCAATCAGGTAAATAAGTTTAAAAAGCCCCCAGTGCTTTTTAACTAAAATAACTTGCTGCCTGCAGAACAATAATCCCCTAACCTTTTATTATATTCGCATATAAGCGTTTTGTTAACCTAAATGAAATCATGAAAAAAGCATTTACCCTGTTTTGCGCTGTTACCTTCTCTTTTGCTCTCTCATTCTCTCAGGATTTAATTGCTTTCCCCAACGACTCCGACTTCATATCTGCCAATGTAGCAGAGGAGTTCGACCTGGTGGAATCACACCTGTATATAGTCAACAATACTGCTTCGGCTACTACCTACACCTGGGGTATGCTCGATTATTCGGCACCCGTACCACCATGGGAGCTAAAACTGTGCGATAACAATAACTGCTACGATTTGCTGTTGGGCAGCAACCGTCATGAATCGCTTGTAGTAGCTGCCGGCGATACTATGGAAATGAAGTTTCAGTTTTCACCACATTGTATTGATGGTGTCGGCAGTGTAAATGTGGTAGTTTATGCTACTAACGATAGTGCTAATGCTAGCGTAGTGCTTAACTACAAGGCCGACCTTACCACCAGCTGTGCAACAGCCATTAAGAATGTAGCCGCAACTGCTTTACGTATTTTCCCTAACCCGGTTAAAAGCTCATTTACAGTCGCTGGGTTAGAATCTGCCGGTGACCTTTCGTTTGAGGTATACGACCTTAAGGGCGCCGCGGTAACAAGTAAAGTAAGCAATGCAACTGCCACCAGCATCGAAATTTCGATAGAGGGCTTGCCGGTAGGTGTCTATGTTTTAAAGGCATTTGATACCAATGGCAAAGTAATGGGCACTGCCCGCTTAAATAAGATTGATTAATAGCTAACCGTACTTCTTTATAAAAACAAAGGCCCTGAAAACTCAGGGCCTTTGTTTTTGGGATAAATGTGTAATTGTTAAGAGCGTATTACAACTGTCGACTTTTTCAGGACGATACACAGTGTACACAAGGCTGTTTTTGAAAAGTGTACACCATGCCCTGTTGCAATAAATTGATTATAAGAGAGTTGCAAAAAATCGTGTACATGACCTGCCACCTGGAGTGTACACCATCGGGACTTTGGGAGCTTACAAGTACCATTTATTGTAATGCGCAAAGGTAGAAACTGACTGCCGGAATCCAGCTATGTTTTTTTGTAAAGGCCACATGAATAGTGGTCTACAGCTTTATCAGTTTTTGCACTCTGCTTTTGGTGCCTGCTTTTATAGTTAGCAGGTATACGCCCGATGATATACCCGGTTCCACCTTCGATACCGGCGATTGAATGGTAGATGTATAAACCACCTTGCCGGTTACATCTGTTATTTCAAATGATTTACCCACTAATATGTTGCCCACCACCAGCTGCCAGCTGCCGGTAGCATTCGGGTTCGGAAACACCTCTATACCTGCAGTCTCAATATCTTCAATACCAGTTACTACCAATGGGTTCGATACTGCTACGCAGCCATTGGCGTCTGTAATCTGCACGGTATAGCTGCCTGGCTGGGTGGCTATATAGGTGTCGCTGTTGGCATTGGCAATTTCAGCACCATTGCGGTACCACTGGTAAGATGTGGCATTAAACGCCCTTAGCGTATCGCCGCTTACACTTACACTTACCGAAGGCACCTGGTAAACAGATACAGCCACATGGTTAGAGGTAGAGGTGCAGTTGGCATTATCGGTTACAGTTACATAGTAATTACCCGCCAGCGATGGACGGATACACTCTGTCACTGCTCCGTTATTCCATAGGTATGCCGCGTAGCCTGTAGGGGCGCAAATATTAGCGCTATCGGTAGCGCAAATACTGGTTTGTGTACCGGTAATAGTCACATTGCCAGCGCCCGATGTATTTACAGTAGCACTGCCTGTGGCCGAGCAGCCTGCTGCATCATTTACAGTTACATCATAAGTGCCGCCACCTATGTTCCATATAGTATCCGTATTGCCGGTATTGTTCCAGCTATAGGTATAAGGGCTTGTGCCGTTGTTGGCTACTACACTCGCCTGGCCGTTATTCAACCCGCAGGTGGTGTTTACAGCGGCTGTAGTAATATCCAGTACCAGCGCCGATACTTCTACCGCATCGGTAGCCGAGCAGTTGCCGGTGGTAACCGTAACAGGGTACGTGCCGGGCGTGCTTACCGTGCGGGTCTGCGCCGATGAGTTGTCGCTCCACTGGTAAGTGGCGCCTGCATTACCGGCATCCAGCACCAGCGATTGTCCGGCGCATATAGCCGTATCATTACCCAGGTTTACTGTAGGGGCGCTTTGCACGGTTACTACCACTGTATCAGTCATACTGCCGCCAGTTGGTGCAATCGATATCTGGTCTATAGCATAGTCGTTGCCGTTTACAGCGGTATTGCCGCCTACCAGGCAAAAAGTAGCCTGGGTGTTTACGCCCGAGTTCCATGGTGCTGAAATTTCCCTGAAAAAACAAGGAAATACTATGGCCGTAACTGCGCTGCCAACACTTACACCATTTACATTCCATTGAAGAATAGGATAGTTCTGTTGATGCAACTCCTGAAACCAAGCTGATAAAGTGTAACTGGTATTAGGATAAACGGTATGTGTTTGGCACCATACTTTAGTGCCGGCGGTGAGCGACCCATTTACAATTAGCATATTAGCATCTGCATCCGTATTTCTATCAGAGCATCCATTCATATTTGTGTTCCATGCACTAGGGCTACTGCCCACAAAATACGAGCCTGAGCCCAATATATTGGTAGGTGTTTCGTATAAGTATTCGCTTGTAAACCCTGTATTGCCCTGCGAGAAATCACCATTCACTACAATGTTGGCGTTGCTTATAGGCGAGCTTACTACATAGGTAGTAGTTGCTGTGGGGGCGGCTACCGGTGTGGCTGTATTGGCGCCGGTAAGGCCGGTGGTAGGGGTCCAGGTATAGGTAGTGCCGCCACTGGTTTGCAGTTGGGCAGAGGTGCCTGCGCAAATAGTGGTGTCGTTAGAACTAACTAACTGGCCAAAAGAAAATTGAATAACCATTAATGCAAGAGCAAAAGCGAATAACTTTTTCATGTGTTCTACAGGTAATTTTAGGCCGCTAAAATAAAATAAATAGGAGAGTAGGGGAATAGCGGCAAGCATTGATAAGATAAATGTGAAAGGGGGAGCAAATCGCTATCTAACCAGCGTAACGTTACCCACCATCTTCTTCATCTTTTGCTCGCAGTAGTTATAGTAATCTAAGTGAAAAACATAAACACTTAGCGGTTGTTTTACTCCACGGAACACACCATCCCAGCCTTCGTTTACCTCTTCTGTGCCAAATACTTCCTCTCCCCAGCGGTTGTATACATGCATGCTGTAGCGCTCTACCGGGCACCGGCAAATGCCACGGAATACATCATTTTTCCCATCACCATTGGGCGAAAATGCCGTGGGTATCAAAAGAGCACATTCGTCGGCATGTATATCTACCAGCACCTCATCAGCAGCACTGCCGCACTGGTTAGTTACAGTAACCGCATATACACCCGAAGTGGTGATGTGGTAAAGTGAATCGGTAGAGTTATCCTGCCATTGATATTGGGCATATGGAATATGTAACGCCAGATTGAACTCGCCACCACAAACAAAAGTATCAGGCCCAAGGCTAAATACAGGTATACTGTCTGCACTTATCACTATAGTATCGCGCCCGCTGCACCCGTTTTCGGTAGCCTGCACCCAATAGGTGCCGGTAGCATTTACATTTAGCGAAGCCCCGGTGCTGCCATCGCTCCACAGTAAATTTGTCGAGGATGTAACAGGGGTCAATGTTATTGTTTGGCCGGGGCAGATGCCTGCATCAGCAGGTAGCGTAATAGCGGGTATAGGTAACTGGATTATAAAAACAGAATCGCGGGTAGTGCCACAGCCGTTCCGCACATCGGCCCAATACCAGCCGGCGTCTGCTATAGTTACCGGCGAGCCGGTAGAGCCATTGCTCCACACCGTATTTTGGATGCCGGAGTTTAGCTGGTGGGTAAAACTTCCGCAGAAAGATGTATCCGCGCCAATGTTAACCACCGGCACAGTAGAGTCATAATCAACCCTGATTACATCGCTTATAGCGCAACCCAAAAAGTTGGTCACTGTCACGGCATAGTTACCTGCAGAGGTTACCGTATAAAACTGGCTGGCCGAGTTGTCCTGCCATTGGTAGCTGCTTCCGCCGTTTTGCGCATCCAGTATCAGCGATTGGCCCACGCATAGTGCTGTATCATTACCCAGATTTACAACCGGGGCAACATTTTGAGATAAAGTAATGGTATCGCTAACGCTGCCACATGCGTTAGAAACCCTGGCCCAGTAAGTGCCTGGCCCATTTACTGTAATTTGCGGTGCGGTTACACCTGTGCTCCACACGGTAGATGCCAGGCCCGTAGATAAAACACGTGTAAAGTTGCCGCAATAGGTAGTATCGTTACCCAGGTTAAACGCATTGAGCGGTGTGGCGGTAGAAATTACAATAGTATCGCTCACTGCATCTCCGCAGGGAGAAGTAAAGCTGGCCCAGTAGGTGCCTGGTGCATTCACTGTAATTTGCGCTGCTGTAACCCCTGTGCTCCAGTTTGTGTTAGGATTTCCTGTCGAAAGCGTCTGCGTAAACGGCGCGCACAAGGCAGTGTCGTTGCCGAGCACAAACACAGATGGCCTGCGAATGATTGTTTTGTTGGGCAATCCGGCTCCACTTGTTCTGCCACCAAGGTTAAATCCGTTATCTACCAGGTTACAGCCTGATCCTGCCGTATTGGGGTTGTTTATTACAGCCAGAAAAGGATCCATATACACGGCGATATAAATTTTGCCATCCGGTGCCCTTTGCATATATCCTGTAAAATAAGGCGCGCCGGGTCCATCCACATTTCCTAAATTAACTTCGGATGATGCTATTGCCACCTGGCTATAATTACTAAGGTCGTATTGAGAAACATAGTGTGTTGTCCAACCGGCTACATATAATTTGCTTCCATCGGGCGAGAACTCAATTCCCCAGGGTTGTGTGTTGGTGTTAAACAGCAGTGCATTTGACAGAGTACCGGTAGCATTATTAAAATTAAATAGTTCCCATGTATCTGTTCCCCAATTGGCCGTAGCTATTCTATCGTTGGTGGGGTTTACATTTATCTGCCCCGTAGCATTGTTTGTGTTGCCGTTTCGCACAGCGCCAACGGTAGTAACTACCGGTGTTGTATTAAGGCCATTACAGGTTAACAGGTAGCAATTAAATGAAGATGAATTCCATGGGTGTGTCACAATCCATATATCGCGGTCATTGGCGTGTATAATGGGTATTATCTGCTCCGATGCCGGGGCAAGTAAAACTATGTTTTTTTGACCGGACACTATATCGCCCAGGCCTCCGTTTAAATTCATGTCAATAATGTTATAACGCAGCCCGTTAGCCCCTGCAAAAGCATCCATCGTAAACAGGTAATACAAACTTGAATTGCCTGGTTGCCTTACAGCGGTAGCAGCGTGGCCACCAGAAAGGTTAGCCAGCAAACCACTTCCATTCGGCATTAATGTATGGTTACGTGTCCATACGCTTATGCCATCGCAATAAAATAGCAGGTTACCGGCTGAGTCTGATATACTTGCCGGGTTGTCGGTGGCTGCCATGGCACTATTTGTAAGTGGCGTGGCGCTACCTGTTGTAAAGTCTATTGCTGCATTATTCCCTGTATACCACTTATGATACTCTTGCTGAGCCGGTAAGGATATAAAGGCCAGGAAAAACGCAAAAATCAGGAACGGTTTTTTCACGGTCTGAAAGTATAATTATTTAATACCTGGGCGGGTAATCTGTCCGGCAAGATATCCTCCCGAAAATGTATATAAAACAAAAGCCACCGCAATTGCGATGGCTTTTGTTAAGCTGATTACAGCTACTGATTAAAGTTTTACCAATTTGAAGGTACGGTTTGCATTTCCGGCCGAAATCTTTAACAGGTAAAGGCCACTCGCCACATCCAGGTGTATAGGTGTGGTTGCTTGCTGTATGGTTGAGCGGTAAATCAACCTGCCCTGGTTATCGGTTATTTCAAAGGCGTTTCCAATGCGGTTTGCATCGGTATACAAAATCCAGTTTCCGCTTTCCGATGGATTAGGGTAAACCTGGATAAATGCATTTGAAAGCTCATTGCCAAAGCCAACCGAAAGGTTAACTGCGTTGGAAGTAGAATTACATCCGTTATTATCAGTAAGTACTACTGTATATGCCCCGCTTTGGGTACCTACATATACGTTTGATGTTGCTCCCTGTATCAGGTTGTTGTTGTAGTACCATTGATAGCTGCCGGCACTATTGCAGGTCATAGTGTCACCGCTAACTGATATAGAAATAGACGGTACCGGATGTGTGTTCACCGAAATGTGATTAGATTCCACAGTGCAGTTTCCATTGTCTGTTACTGTAACATAATAACTGCCTGCAGCGTTTGCGTTTATACATTCAGTGGTGCCGCCAGTGTTCCATTGGTAGGCACTAAAACCGGCCGGGGCGCAAATTTCCGAAATATCACCTACGCATATAGTTGTTTTATCTGCAGTAACCGCTACGCTGCCTACACCAGAGCCGGCTACCGTAGCTGCGGCCGAAAGTGAACAACCTGTCTGGTCCGAAACTGTAACCGTGTAACTACCGGCTGCCAGGTTCGAAATAGATGGCGTAATTGCTCCATTGCTCCATGTATAAGTGTATACACCTGTACCTTGCGCCGCTATGGCCGAGGCACTTCCGTTATTATTTCCGCAGCTGGTATTTACCGGTGTTAATGCTACGGTCATGTTACATCTTGGCCACACAGTGTCTCTTACAGTATTGGTAATTACAGGTTCGTTATAGTCAAAATAAATAGCCGCAGAATTGCTCAGTACAGTACCTATCGGCAGGTTCGCTCTTTTTTCTATAGTAAAGGTTACAAAGCCTTTGCTGCCTTCCGGGTTAGTAATGCTATCTACCAGTCGCAGAGGATTAAACGTCCAGGTTAATATCCCCGCTCCTGAAACTGAAAAGTCGCTGTATGGATGGCTTGAAGCCACTGTTACCACGCTTAATGGGTCAAGGTATGGCGATAGAGTATCTCTTAGTATTACAAAATGCGTCGAATCGGTACCGCAGTTTTGGAAATGTATGGTGTAGCGCAGTACAGAGTCGGTCGGGTCTATGGTATTTTTCGGTTCTACCTCTTTCTCATTAGGGTCAAATGAGCCCGTTACAATTTCATTGGTATGAAACTCATTGTTAGTGCTGTCGCAATCGCCTGCTGTTGGTGTAATATAGAAATGACTGTGAAGCTCCTGCCCGAGTGAAGTACCTATAGGCACCAGGAAGAAGCTGCGCAGGCGTAATTGGTTCCAGTTCCAGGTCCACGTAGGAAGCGAATCCAGCACCCACGTTAAAGTGTGGTTAGCAGCATCATGCACCGGCATAGTAGGCAAACTATTTTGGTAAACCAGCAGTGAATCATAAACGATTGTTACCGTAGCTTGGCCGTTGAAGGCTGCCCCCGATTGGTTATACGGCATTACCCAGTATTCTTTTTCAAAACCAGGGTTAGCTGCAGTCCATCCTGGGTGAATTCTTAAATCAAAACCTGGTGTAGTTATCGATACAAAATTGTTGTTCAGTGATGAATCGCCAAGTGTGGCAATTGTAATAGTCTGGTTAGGGTTATTGCACATTGTAAGGTCAGTACACACCGGTGAACTGGATGAAACCGCACTAATGGTATAAGTGCCGGTATCTGGCACTACTATTTGGTATTCGCCATTGGCGTTGGTAGAGCCGTAATAGTTATCACCGTTACCGCTGGCTTTTATAACCAAAGCCTGCATAGGTATTTCTGTTGTATCGAAAATGCAGTTTTGGTTAGTGTCAACAAATATGCTACCCTTTATTATGCTTGCGCAGAATGTTTCAACTTCTATGTGCCCATATCTGCGGCAGCCCGAAGAATCACTTACGGTAATAGAATACTCCCCGCCGGGTAACTGGGCTATATTCTGGGTTGTATCGCCATTGCTCCATAAGTAGGTATAAGGTGCTACGCCATTCTGTACATCAGCTAATACCGCACCTGTGTTGCCGCAGTTAGCTTCTGTGGCCGATAGATATACATAATACCCCCATACATCGTTCGCCGGATTTAAATTGTAGTCGAAAATAGCAGAACACGCAGTTACATCGCTTACGGTTACCGAGTAGCTGCCGGCCGGCACGCTATCCAGTTGCGCAGTGGTTGCGCCATTGCTCCAAACATAAGTATATGGAGTAGTTCCACCTGTAACGGTTAATGCTACAGAGCCAGAAGAATCGCCAATACATATAGGTCGTTCTACCTGCCCGGCTGTAATAATGATACCAGCGTTTATCACCGTATCAAAAGCCGAATTTATACATCCTGTGGCATCGGTTACCGATACTACATAGATGCCTGCAGCCGAATACATATGCAACTCAGACGCTGTTCCTATCTGGTCACTTCCGTCTCCCCAGTGGTAGTTTATTGGTTCCGTTCCATTGGTTACTTCGCCTCTGGTGCTATCAACCGAATGAGCGCAATCTATATTGTTAAGTTTTACAAGCGATAGACCCAACGTGCTTGCTGTGCCTGATGTAGTAAACTCCACGGTATCTGTTCCGGTCTTCCCGTTAGCATCAGTTACAACTAAAATATAAGTTGAGTTTTGACCTACGGTAACACCTGGGTGTTTACAGCTGTTGCAGCTTAGCTGGTCGCCGGTAGCTGTCCAGGCATAAGTAAGCGGAGGCACACCATTGGTAACCTGGGGGTCGAAAATTATATAACTGCTATTGCAAATAGTTTGCGAATTGCCTATTTCAACGTGTACTGAATAATTTACCGGCGTCACGGCAATCTTATCTACCAGGCCGGCGTCATTTTTCCGGCTACCAAAATTCAGTGCGTTGCCATCATAGTTGCAGGCAGAGTCAAGGGCATTGGGATTATTTATTACCCCTACTTTGTTGTTAAAGCTTTGGGCTACATATATTTTGTCATCGGGACCTAAGGTCATATAGCCGCCGTAATAATTGCCCCATACGGTGGGTATAGTGCCTACTGTGCTGGCAGAAGCTATAATGGCACTTTGGGTGTAATTACTCAAATCAAACTGGGTAATGTTGGGCCCCAGGTACCGGGTGGCATACAACTTTGATGCATCGGGCGAAAACTCAAGGCCCAATACGCCATTGTAACCGGTAATAGTTTTGGCGTTGGTAAGCACACCGCTTTGGCGGTTGAAATCAAAAATTTCAATTTTGCCATCGGCAAACAGACAGCAGGCTACGCGTGAGCCATCCTTACTTACTGTTAGCTGCCCTATGGCATTGTTAACATTGCCTCCATGTACCGAACCAATTGTGGATGCTACATAGTTAGATACAAACCCGTTGGCTGTAAGCAGGTAAGCCCTGAAAGTATTAGTGCCCCATTCGTGCGCCAGAATCCAGATGTCATATCCATTGGCATGTACCACCGGAACAAGTTTTTCTGCAGTGGGGGTATAGAAAAGTATGTTTTTGGCATTGGTGTCTACATCGCCTAAACCTCCGTTTAGCGACATATCAACTACTGTGTAGCGCAAGCCATTTGGCCCGCCAAAGTTAGGACATGTAAAAACGTAATACAGATTCTCGCTGCCCGGCTTGCGTACTATAGTTACCGGCTGTCCACCGCTGGTATCCGACAGTAGCCCTGCGCCATGTGGCATCACTGCTGCGTTTCGGTCATATAACTTCGTTCCTTCAGAATAAAACAACAAATTACCATTGGCATCAGAAATGCTGGCTGCATTGTCCCACGCATTAATTGTGCTGGTAAATGTAGTTGCGGTACCACTTGTAAAGTCGATACCCAGTCCGTTTCCAAAAATCCATTTGTCAAATTCGTGTTGAGCGCTGGCCGTGCCAAAAAGGCAAGCCACGATTACGATGGCGTAAATCCGTTTCATAGGTACAGGGGTTTAAGGTTCGGGCGTAAAAGTAGTAAAATATGTTATTAGGCAAATATGATATAAGCAAAACCTTATGCTGAGGCTAACGGGTTTCCGTTATTTCTTACTTCCCCATGGCAGATAATGGTGAAATTCAGGTACTATTTTCAACATGTAAGTGAGTATCAGGAAAGAACCACCAAGTACAACACTTCTGAAAATAATGTTTGCTATCGCCGAATCGAAAACCGGAAGAAGGTAGTTAATGGCAAGGCACAGTAACATAATGCCTATGGTTTTTACTGTATACAAGTTATAAGGTTGGAACCCAAATTTTCTATAAATAAGAAATAGCTTGATAGTGGTATACAGCAACGATGAAATGGCTGTGCTCATAGCGGCTCCGTTAATTCCGAACCGGGGGATAAGCAGCATGTTACACGCAAAGGTTATAATAACCAGCATGAATAAAAGCAAGGCGCCCTGCCAGTACTTTGAGGAATAAAACAGGATAGAAGTATTGGCCCCGCCCATCATATTTATAAGTGCCCCGAAAGAGATTATCCATACTACTTCATAGCCTTGCTCAAAATCTTTACCTACCAGGCTTAGTAAAAAAGTGATGTTGCAATTAATGCCTACAAAAAGTAAAGCCCCAATAAGCGAAAGGTATTTTACGGATTTATAGAAAACATCCTTTACATCGGCCATATCGTTTTCTACCACGGCATGCGCCACTTTTGCGGTAACTATCCTGTCCAGTGCATTTAGTGGTGTTTCAATAATAGTAGGGATAAAGGATGCAATAGCATAAATACCTACAAAGCTAAGCGGCAGAAATTTTCCTATCAAAACGGAATCAAGTGTTTTTAAGCCTAACGCTGCAATTGACGAGAGCGAAAGCAATAGCCCAAAGCTTATCATCTCTTTTAAACCCTGTTTTTTAAAAAATGGCCAGTCAACGGTTAATGAAGGTCGGTCTATTCTTACAAGATAAAATATGAGCAATAGCAGTTGAATAGTATAGATGCCTACATAGCCGCCAATAAATTGTCCCAGTGTTACATAACCGAAATAGTATAAGAATATTAGCCCCACGTAAGCAATACGTATGTATACATCGTTAATGTAAGAAGGCACGGTGCTTTTAAAAAGCGAGATAAGATAAGTTGTAATAACCGTAGAAAACGCCAGAAACAAACTGAAGGGAAAGATGTAGTTGTAAAAATCAAGAATTAATGGCGATTCCCTTCGGTATTGCGCT
The DNA here is from genome assembly GCA_035298845.1 of Chitinophagales bacterium. GTDB lineage: Bacteria > Bacteroidota > Bacteroidia > Chitinophagales > LD1 > Bog-950. The sequence continues at coordinate 1,385 of DATGXP010000819.1, read as the reverse complement.
ATTATAAAATCCTTAAAAATAAACAGGGCTGCTGCAGCTACGATAAACCCTATGATGGGAAAAATGAGCATGAAACCGAAAAAACCGTGATGCCCGTTTTTGTGGTTTCTGAAATGCGGAAAATACTTAATGGTCATGTTGGTTACGCCAATAGGGATAAAACTGGCCACTAATGTAGAGAACGCAAAAAGTACCCTGGCTAATCCAATCTCTTCAGGCTTCAGAAATTTGGGCTGTATAATTATTAGCGATACAAAGCCGAGAAGAATCCCAACATAAGAGCTGATAGTATTTTTAATGCCTTGCCTTTGTATTATGCCCATTGCAGTGCCTGTTGGCGCTATTTAATAATGCCCTTTTGTTTAAAGTATCTGCTAAACAACTTATAGCGTATATCGAAATAGCATTTTACATATGCCTCATCCCACGAGTCTTTCAGTAGTAGTTTTTTCTTCCACTGGCCATAAGTATAAGTTCTTCCTTTTACATCAAAGGTTGGGTTAGGCTGATAAGTAGGGCTTACTTCCAGGCAAATAGGCTCCGTTTCCAGGTCGTCATTTTCCCAGGCATAATCATAACCACCCGAAGCCAGTTTTAATTTTCGGTTTACATCTATAAAATAACTCCTCCATTTTTCGGGAAACGTAATAAAATCCACATCGCTGCCGTGGCTGGTAGAAGTTGGCTTCCATTCTTTAGAAGGATTGGTGCGCCAGTAGTGTAATATGATCTCATCACCAAGTACAGTTACCCTCAGGTCTTTGCGCATGTTCAGCAATTGCTGGGCTATAATTACCCGGTTATCTCTTTTAAAGCGTTCGCTGGTTAAAAGCTTCTCGGCATCCTCTGCTGAGTTAACTTTAAACACACCCTCTGCTGCATGTGAGTGTGCCTCCTTAATAAGCAGCGGAAATTTAAGGTTAGCCTGTTTAAAATCTTCATACGAATGAAAAATAGAAGTATCGGGATGACGTATGCCAAGCTCTTTAAACTTGTTATACATGTATTCTTTATTCTCCCAATAAACTATTTCATCCGATCCCGGAAAAACATTGTTACCCTGATATTCCAACTGCTGCATCACATACGCCTGATACGAACTGTAGTTTTGAAACTGGTGCTCGTTAAACAGGTAGCTGGCATTAAACACAATCGTTTTGTCGTAAAACTGACCATACTTATTGCCCCTGTAGACCCGCAGAGGTAATCCCATTTTTACAATTACACCAATCAAAACAATATCCGGCTCAAAGGTGTCCTTAAAAATACTTTTCAGTTGAGGACGCATCAGCACCACTATCCCCGCATCTTTCGAGTGCAAACGGAAAAACTGGAACCAGTTAACTGTTTTAAAGGTGTAATACAGCCTTATTAAGCGCTTAACA
>DATGXP010000818.1:0-3842 GCA_035298845.1 Chitinophagales bacterium | reverse complement strand
AAAAAGCAACTTAAGCCTGTATGCTGTAAATCAATTTTGGGTGTTATCCAAAAAATTAATAGTGCTATTATTTGGAAAATAGGCAATACAAAATTTTATTTGCCATATAATGTTTCACAACACACACATAATTTCTTCTGTTCAGCACGCCATGTGTTGTATGTGTTGCTGCTGTTGTATGTGCTAATACAATAGCCTTTTCGCGTTTAGTTTTTTCTTAAAATTTTATTGTATCCCCTAAACAAAAAAGAAGTGAGCGTTCATATTCACATATTTCTAAACTCTGCCAGCAACCTACGATGTAGGGCCTTACCAAGCTCACCCGCTGTTGCCGGTATGGGGGTATATGCTGCAATCTGATATATGTATTCACCGGCACCTTTTATTCCATTAAAGACAATCATAAAACGAAAAACAAAATGAGCAATTATAAATTTGAAACACTACAACTACATGCCGGACAAGTAACTGACCCTACCACCAAATCGAGGGCGGTGCCTATTTACCAAACAAGCTCGTATGTGTTTGACAATACCGAACATGCCGCCAACCTGTTTGGGTTAAAAGAGTTTGGCAACATATACACCCGCATAGGCAACCCTACTACCGATGTGTTTGAAAAGCGTGTTGCCGCATTAGAAGGCGGGGTGGCTGCATTGGCTGTTTCCTCTGGCCAATCGGCGCAGTTTATAGCGCTTAACAACATATTGCAGGCCGGCGAAAACTTTGTGTCCACTTCCTTTCTTTACGGCGGCACTTACAACCAGTTTAAGGTTGCCTTTAAGCGCCTGGGCATAGAAGCCCGCTTTGCCGATGGCGATAAACCGGAGAGTTTTGAAAAACTGATAGACGGAAAAACAAAAGCTATTTACCTTGAAACTATAGGCAATCCGCAACTAAATATTCCCGATTTCGAAGCGATAGCGGCTATAGCCAAAAAGCACGACCTGCCATTAGTGGTAGATAACACTTTTGGCGCTGCCGGTTTCCTGTTCCGTCCGCTGGAGTGGGGAGCAAACGTAGTAGTAGAATCTGCCACCAAATGGATAGGCGGTCACGGCACCAGCATAGGCGGTGTAATAGTAGATGGTGGTAATTATAACTGGGGCAACGGTAAATTTCCGCAGTTTACCGAGCCAAGCGAAGGTTACCACGGCCTTAAATTCTGGGAGGTATTTGGCACCGGTGGACCGTTTGGCAACATTGCCTTTATCATCCGCGCCCGCGTAGAAGGGCTCCGCGATTTTGGCACCGCCCTTAGCCCGTTCAATTCGTTCCTGTTGCTGCAAGGCTTAGAAACTTTATCGCTGCGCGTAGAGCGCACCGTAAGCAATGCCCTTACGCTGGCCAAATGGCTCGAGAAAAATGAATTTGTAGCTAAGGTAAATTACTCGGGCCTGGAGAGCAGCCCTTACCATACACTGGCCAAAAAGTATTTAAAGAATGGTTTTGGCGGTGTGCTTAACTTCGAAATTAAAGGAGGTAAAGAAGCTGCCAAAGCATTTATTAATAACCTTAAACTGGTGAGCTTGCTGGCCAATGTGGGCGATGCCAAAACACTGGTAATACACCCGGCCTCTACGACGCACGAGCAGCTAAGCGATGCCGAGCAACTGGCATCGGGCGTAACACCGGGCGGCATACGTATATCGGTAGGTATAGAACATATAGACGATATTACTGAAGATTTTGTGCAGGCCTTTGCGGCTGTAAAAGCAGCTACCGGTTCTATTGCTGCCAAAACAAAAAGCGAAGTACCCGGTGCCAGATAAAACCAAAAACATAAGTAAACCATGAGTAACTGAACAAATAAAGCAGTATAGTGTTAGAGGAACTAACCTTGTATTTTGCTTTATTTGTTCAATTGCTTACACCCAACAAAATGCATAGCAACAAATTCATATCACAACAACCTTTTGCACTGGAAAGTGGCAAATCGCTACCGGCGGTAGAGATAGCCTATTGCACCTACGGCGCACTGAACGGCCAAAAGGACAATGTGATTTATGTATGCCATGCACTTACTGCCAATGCCGATGTAGCCGATTGGTGGCCCGGCACCGTTGGCTCCGGTTTAATATTCGATACCGATAAATACTTTGTGGTGTGCGCCAATGTGTTAGGCTCGTGTTATGGGACCACGGGGCCGACTTCAGTTAACCCGCTCACCGGTGAAATTTATGGAAAGGATTTTCCTCTGCTAACCATCCGCGACCTTGTAAATGCACACCGGTTGCTGGCAGCACATTTGCAGTTAAGTTCTATCCACTTGCTATGCGGCGGCTCTATGGGCGGGCAGCAGGCACAGGAGTGGGCCATTGCCGATGCTGGTTTTATTAAGCAGCTGTTTGTAATAGCCACCAACCCGCGCCACTCGGCTTGGGGCATTGCCTTTAACGAGGCACAGCGCATGGCCGTAGAAAGCGGCAGCCTGGAAACAGCGCGGGCCATTGCCATGCTTAGCTACCGCAACTACAACATGTACGAGAGCACCCAGACTGAAACTGAAGAGCGGATAGAGAATTTTAAAGCGGCCAGCTACCAGCGCTACCAGGGCGAAAAATTGAAGAAACGTTTCGACACTAACGCTTACCACTTACTTAGCCGCGCTATGGATTCGCACCATGTAGGCCGCAGACGTGGTAGCATGGAGCAGGCACTGGCGCAGGTAAAAGCAAAAACACTGGTGATTGGTATTTCTTCGGATATACTGTTCCCTATATCTGAACAAAAGTTTATAGCCGCCAACATACCGGGTGCAGTGTTCGAAGAGATTGATTCGCCTTACGGGCACGATGGCTTTTTGATAGAAACAGAAAAGATTTCAGGATTGTTACGAAAATATTTAACCATATAAAGGCGCGCCCGGCTGTTGAAGTCCCTCTCCAAACAGATGCATTCCGCTTTCCTTCTCCTTTAGGAGAAGGTGCCGGATGCGGATGAGGTAAGATGGATTTAGGGTGAGGTGATTATGAGCAAGAAACTAAGAATAGGAATGTTCGGCTACGGAGTGGTAGGGCATGGGTTATATGAGGTACTGCAAAAGACCAAAGGCCTTAACGCTGAAATAGTGCGCATAGGTGTAAAACACCGCGATAAAAAACGCGACCTGCCTGCTGAGGTATTTACGTTTGATAAAAACGAAATACTAAACGACGATAGCCTGGATGTGGTGGTAGAGTTGATAGACAATGCCGATGAAGCGTTTGATATTGTATCGACTGCTTTAAAGAAGGGCAAGGCAGTGGTATCGGCCAGCAAAAAAATGATAGCCGAAAATTTGAAACAGCTATACGATTTGCAGCAGCAATACAATGTGCCATTTATTTACGAGGCATCGGTGTGTGGCTCTATACCTATCATCCGTAACCTCGAGGAGTATTACGACAACGATTTGCTCGACTCATTAGAAAGTATCTGCAATGGTACCACCAACTATATACTTACCAAAACATCGGAGGAGAACCTTAGTTACGATGAAGCACTGCGGCAGGCGCAGCAGTTGGGCTTTGCCGAAAGCAACCCTACACTGGATGTAAAAGGCTACGATGCAAAATTCAAACTCACCATTCTAACCCTGCACACTTTTGGCCTGATAGTTAAGCCCGAAGATATCTTCAATTTCGGCATTCAGAATTTATCGGTAGCCGACAGCACCTACGCGCGCGAGAAAGGTTTTAAAATAAAGCTGATAGCCCACACCTACCGCACCGGCGATAAAGTGGTAAGCTATGTGATACCTAAATTCATTAAACCGCACGATTTGTTCTACAATGTGCGCAACGAGTTTAACGCGGTGCAACTGGGTGCCGCATTTAGCGATAAGCAGTTCTTCCTTGGCA
>DATGXP010000817.1:0-1717 GCA_035298845.1 Chitinophagales bacterium | reverse complement strand
ATACTGGGAGCACAATCTATTATGCTGGGCGATAAGGATGTAGTAGTGGCCGGCGGTATGGAGAGCATGACCAATGCCCCGTACATGATGGCTAACGGACGTGGCGGCTACCGCTATGGCAACGGCGAATTGCTGGATGCTATTGTACGCGATGCCCTGCAAGACCCTTATACTAAAGAAATGATGGGCAACAGCGGCGACCGCTGTGCCAAAAAATTCAACTTTACCCGCGAGGACCAGGATGCTTTTGCAGTAGAAAGCTACCGCCGCGCCGGCGAAGCGTACAAAAACGGCTGGTTTACCGACGAGTTGTTTGATGTAGAAATTGCGGGCCGCGGAGAATCTACCTTTGTAAAAGAAGATGAAGAATACAAAAAACTACGTGCCGATAAAGTAGCTACCCTGAAACCTGCTTTTGGAAAAGATGGTACAGTAACCGCTGTAAATGCATCGAAGATTAATGACGGCGCTGCGGCTGTGGTATTAATGAGCGGCAAGAAGGTAAAAGAGCTCGGCTTAAAACCAATTGCTAAGCTAACCGGTTACGGCGATGCCGAACAAGCACCTGATGATTTTACAACATCTCCTTCCATTGCAATGCCTAAGGCGCTTGCTAAGGCCGGTGTAGACATTAAGAACGTAGACTACTTTGAAATAAACGAGGCCTTTGCTAACGTAACTATGGCTAACACCAAGTTGCTGGGCCTTGACCCGGCTAAGGTAAATGCCTTTGGCGGTGCAGTATCTCTTGGCCACCCGGTAGGCGCCAGCGGTGCACGTATAATCGTAACCCTGCTTTCGGTATTGAAGCATAAAGGTGGCAAAATTGGCTGTGCAGGTATCTGCAACGGTGGTGGCGGTGCCAGTGCAGTAGTGGTAGAGTTGGTGTAACCATCTTCGCAGAAGTATAAAAAGAGAAAGCCCTTTGAATATTCAAAGGGCTTTCTCTTTATGCGGACATAATACCTTGCTATGGTGTAATAAACACCGGCGTGCCCACCTTTACCTGTGCATATAGTTCATCTATCTCTTCGTTGGTTACGGCAATGCAGCCCCAGGTCCAGTCGCTTTTAATGTGTAGTTTGCCGGGGTTGTTCATCTTTTTCATTAGCCCGTGTATTTTTATATCGGTACCGGCGCTTTGGCCCAGCGCCGCAGCATGCGCTTTATCCTCATCATTAGGATAAGATATGCCGAGGCTTTTGTAATAGTGGCTAAAGGGATTTTTGCCATCGATATGGTAATAGCCCTCGGGAGTTTTAAAATCGCCCTCTACTTCCTTTTTACCTATGGGTACAGTGCCAAGCGCTACTTTATAACCTTTAACAAATTGCCCTTTGCTGAAAATAAGGAGGTCTCTGTCTGCCTTGTGAATGGCGATACTATCTATATGCAGGTTTACAAAAGGCCTTTTCTTTTTGCCCTTGCCCTTACCATTCGCTGCTGGCACTGCCACGGAATCTTCAGAAACGGCAACCGCATCTTCTGGGGCGATTTTATTTTGGTTATACAACCAATAACCCAAACCGCCCAGCACTGCAAGCGATAACACAATCCATACTTTTTGCATATCCTTCTCTCCTTCTAAGTATAAAAAAACGGGCAATAAAATAAGTTTATTGCCCGCTTATGAAGATAGTTAATTCCTCTTATTGCGTCCTAACGGTATTACAATTCTTTTTAGTGCCTTTTCGTAAAATCGCGCCTTTGCCATTAT
>DATGXP010000816.1:0-3503 GCA_035298845.1 Chitinophagales bacterium | reverse complement strand
CTGCAACAACGAGCGCGAGCGCAACCAATTGGTGCAAACCATACAGGCGCATGGCCTAAAACCTGTTAAACTCCTCAACACCCATTGCCATATCGACCACTTTCCCGGCAATAAGTTTGTGTGCGAAACCTATAACCTGCTGCCCGAGTTTCACGAGGTAGAGCTACAGGTAATGTATGCCGCCCTCGATTACCAGGAGCTGTTTGGTTTTAAACTGGAGGCATCGCCTGAACCAAAGCACTATTTGAAAGACGGCGACGAAGTAAAATTTGGCAACACTACCCTTAGCGTTATTTTTACCCCCGGCCACTCTCCCGGCAGCCTGTCGTTTTACAACGAGGCAGAAAAAGTAATCATCAGCGGCGATGTGCTCTTCCGTGGCAGCGTAGGCCGCTACGACCTGCCCGGCGCCAGCGGCGAGGTACTCTTCAAAACCATAATGACCAAACTAATGACCCTGCCCGACGATGTAAAAGTGTATAGCGGCCACGGCCCCGAAACCTTTATAGGCGTAGAGCGGAGGAACAATCCATTTTTGAAGGATGAGGTGTTTTTTGGGTAATTCCACATCACTCACTCTACTATCATTTATAGCATAAAAAAATCCGCCCTTGCGAGGCGGATTTTTTTGTATGTACAATTTCCTTCTATTAAAACTTGCTTACCAGTTTGGTAGCAGTAAAGTTGTTGTTGTATAGCTTGATAAAGTAATTGCCTGTAGGCAATTGCGCTAACGATACATTGTTAACCGTACCGGTAAGGCGGTAGCTGGCTATCACTTGTCCGTTTATAGTTACCACATCCATGTTTAACGGCGTTGTTTCTGATGCAGCTGTAGTAACAAAAATGTTATCGGTAAAAGGATTAGGATAAAGAGAAATACCTGCGTTGGCAAAGGCATCGTTTATTCCGCTAATTACGGTTACAGTTGTGTCAAACACTGCAAAAGGGCTTAACGAGTTAATGTTGCTGCGTGTGCGGCTAAACAATGTCGCTCCATCCATCGATACGGTGGCAGCATCTGCTTGTGCACCCAGGCCATCCCAATTGCCATTTGCATTATGCGAAACAAAAGATGCTGTGCGGTCAAAGCCATTTACTTCGGCAGTAGCCGGCCACGATACCATCAACTCCATATCAAGGTTAGATGCTATGGTGGTTGTTGCCAACCACGTAGCATTTACCAGGCGGCTGGTAGTGGTCATATCAGTACCGGTTGTTCCGTTGGCACGCACATCAGGTATTACACCTACGCCTACCATGCCTGCACCCGAGCCTGAGTTTAATCTTACACGTGCCGGAAAATACTGTGCTACAGTGCCTACCGGGTAACGTGCCCATACATTGGTGCTGGGGGTTAAGTTTTGCATTACCGAGCCATTGTCGCCGGTTATAACATAAGAGGTTGTGTTGGCACCGGTAATGGTGTCTGTTCCGAATACGTACAGATTGTTGTCCTGTATGTTCAGTTTGCCGCTGGTAAAAATCATTCTTCCCTGCACAATCAAATCAGAACCGGTCTTTACAAAACCGTTACCACCTACACTTACAGTTAAATTATTTACTGTATTGCTGCCCGCTGCAAAGCGTAATTCGCCAAGCGGTGTAGTAGTTGACATTACTGTCAGGTTAGATGCTGCTGTTGATGACAACATACCTGTTCCCGAATCGGCAATAGTGCCTGCTATAGTTAAGTCTGCCGAAAATAATCGGAGAGTACCATTTACTAGGTTAAAGTTTCCGTTTACGCGTAAGGTATCTTCCAGCTGTGTGTTACCAATACCTACTGTTACATTAAAATTATTAACGGTAGAGCCGCTTGTAAAGCGCAGTGCACCGGCTGTGCCGCCAGCCCTGTTAATAGTAACATTAGAAACTGTAGAAGAGATACGGCCGTTACCGCCCGTTGCTATTTCGCCTAGCACTGTTAAGTCAAACAAGCCCAGGGCAAGTGTGCCTTCAGTTAAGGCTAATGTTCCGGCTACAACTAAAGTATCAGATACGGTTACAGTATTTGCAACAGGCACATCAAGGGTTAAATTGCGCAATCCTGTTCCTATTAACTCCTGCCCTGCTAATGCAGTAGCCATAGTATAAGTTACATGGTAAGGTGCGGTTAAGTTTAATGTGCCGGTGCTAACAAAAGTACCACCCGCCACATGTATGGTAGCGTTGTTACCTACTGTAAAGCTGGCCGTAGGCTGTATGCTGAATTGCCCTGCCAGTAAATTAAGATGGCGCTTTACCATTATGTTACCACTGGCGCTAAGCAGCGTGGCCGAGTTGGTAATGGTATAAGCATTTAAGCTGCCGGTAAAAGTAGTGGTGCCACCGGTGTTAAAAACAACGTTGCCTATATCTATAGTACCTGCACCGGCAATAAGCCCTGCGGTGTTGGTTACAGTAGTGTTAGAATCGCTGGTAAGTGTGCCCTGCACGGTTAATTGTGCCAGCAGGCCGTTAAGTATTACATTGTTATCAAGCGTTACAGTAATGCCGCCCGGTATAACTACCTGGTCGGTTGCAAGGTTGTAAGGGGGTGTTACACCGCCCCATGTGTTTGCACTGCCCCAGCTGCCTGTAGCGGCAGCGGTGTAGACCAAAGCAAAGCCCGATGTGTGCGTCAATAGAATAACTGACATTAGCAGTGCTGCCTTTTTTAGAAATGGTAAAACGTTCTTCATTGTTATATTTTATAGTTTAACTAATATGTTCCATCCCCTTAGGCAATAAGGCAGCCACAATTGATTTGGGGTTAGGCACTTAACATAAAACGCCGCTGGCAAGCTGCTGTACAAATAAATTGCACCATGGGGTTACGTACTGCAAATGCTCTGTAGGCCAATGAGGTATGGCTATGGCAGGTAAAAAAACAGGCGGGTTTAAATAAAAGTGGGAGAGAAGGTATTCCGCTTCACAATTTAACGTAACGGGCAAGGCTGGCACCATACCCCAAAGTGGGATTAATCCCATAAAGGGGTAGTAAATCTCAATTAAGTTATTCAGGTAGCATTCTCCGGCACTTTCATATTTCTCCCTCTCAGTATAAACACAATGCCCATACCTATACTGAATAAACCAGACATACCCAGTATTACCATCCCTATGTGGTCCCCTTGGTTATTGATAATACCGGCCGGTGTAAGATAGCTGCGGCTGCTATCCTGCAGTCCATATACCTCTATGTGAGAATACCAGGCGTGCTTTTTTTCAAAAGATGGTTCTTTTGTTTTGGTAAGCTTCATCAGAAAGTCGTCTTCTTCAATCATTAATTGTAAGGTATCATAAGGACTTACATAATTGATATAATCATCGGCCAGCATAGCATCGTACTCCGGCCTTTTAATCACAAAATCAAACTGCGGGTATTGCTCCAGCGCTATATGCACCGAGCGCGAGCCCTTACTGCCTTTGCTGATATGCGGCTGATTGGTAATGACACCGGTAACCTGTGCCAGTGCTGGCAGGGGGCCGTTGGCGTTGTTATCTACCGTTAAAGCGCC
>DATGXP010000815.1:0-2756 GCA_035298845.1 Chitinophagales bacterium | reverse complement strand
CGGTGTGCGAGGGCATAGTTAGCCGCAGTGTGCGCGACAGCGCCTTATACTACGACCTGATACACGGTGCCAGCGAAGGCGACCCTTATACTATTTCGCCGCCAGAGCACCCCTTTATGCACGAGATAACGCGCCCTGCCGGTAAGCTGAAAATTGGCTACACTACGCAAATGCCTGCCGGTATGAGCACCGCCATAGACGAGGAGAATATAAATGCGATAACTGCCACCGTAAAGTTATTGCGCGAACTAGGGCATGAAGTGGTAGAGATAGAGTTGCCTTACAAAAAAGAAGTGCTGACCGAACTGCTGTACGCCATGGTATATGGCGAAACATCGGCCACGCTGGATTATATTGGCGAGCAGCGCGGTAAGAAGCCACACCGCAGCGAAGTAGAACCCAACACCTGGCTGTTGTATAAACTCGGCAAATCTTTCAGTGCTAATGCCTTTGCCTTGGCCAAGCTGAAATGGAACGAGGTAAACCGCAAGCTGGCGGAGTTTCACCGCACTTACGATTTGCTGCTAACACCTACGCTGGGCATGCGCCCGTTTAAAATTGGCGCTATGAACAATCCGCCGATGGAGGAGAATGCCCTGCGGGTGCTGAATGCCCTGGGTATATCATCGGTAATACGCTACACTGGTATGATAGAGAAGATTGCCGAGCAAACCTTTAGCTGGATACCCTATGCACCGCTGGCCAACATTACAGGCCAGCCCAGTATGACAGTGCCCCTGTACTGGAGCGGCAAAGAGAACCTGCCTGTGGGCGTAATGTTTACGGGCCGCTGGCAAGATGAGGCTACCCTGTTCCGGCTGGGTGCACAGCTTGAAAAAGCGCAGCCGTGGTTTGGCAGGGTGCCGCAATTATAATATTAGCCAAAAACATGCGCCCGGGGGTTTTTCCGGTATGTTTTTTCGAATATATTTACCACTCATCACACAATTAAACAAAGCGCTCATGAAGGATTACACACGGTTATTCGACATCATTCATTACCAGAATGCCAATTACCCCCAACCCGATGCATTTGGCTATAAGGCCAATGGTGAATGGAAAAAAGTTTCGACACAGGAGGTAGTAGACACCGGTAACAAGGTGAGCTTATCGCTTTTGAAGTTAGGTGTAAAACCACAGGATAAAATAGCGGTAGTAGCCAACAATCGCCCCGAGTGGAATATGGTTGACCTGGGCATATTGCAAACAGGTGCTGTAAATGTGCCGGTGTACCCTACTATCAGTGAGCATGAATACAAATTTATTTTTAACGATGCCGAGATTAAGTATGTTTTTGTATCGGATAAAAACCTGGCCGATAAAATAGCCCATATTAAAAGTGAAGTATCTTCACTCATTGATATTTTCACCTTTGATAAGGTAGCGGGTTTTAAATCCTTTAGCGATTTTCTGGAAATAGGTGCCGGCGGTGATATGGGCGACGTAGAAAAGCTAAAGGCATCGGTAGACCCTGCCACACTGGCTACCATTATCTATACATCGGGTACTACCGGTAACCCTAAGGGGGTAATGCTATCGCATAACAATATAGTAAGCAATATTAAAGCGGTGCTGCCAGTGCTGCCACTGAAAGAAACTATGCGTGTGCTTAGCTTTTTGCCGCTGTGCCACATTTTTGAGCGCGTGGTTGTGTATGTGTATATGGTGAAAGGTGTGTCGGTTTATTATGCAGAGAGTATGGAAACTATTGCCGATAACCTAAAAGAAGTAAAACCTAATTTCTTTACGAGCGTGCCGCGCCTGCTGGAGAAAGTATATATAAAACTACAAGGCGCAGCGGCCAGCCTGGACGGATGGAAGAAGAGCCTGTATAACAATGCACTGGAGTTTGCACAAAACTACGATGTAGAAAAAGAATATGGCCTGGCCGATAAATTAAAGCACAAGTTGTACGATGCGCTTATTTACAAAAAATGGCGTGAAGCGTTGGGCGGCGAATGCCAGGGTATATGCACCGGTGCGGCCGCACTTAACCCGTTGCTGGCACGCGTGTTTACCTGTGCAGGCATACCAATAATGGAGGGCTACGGGCAAACGGAATCATCGCCTGTAATTTCTATTAATCCATTTGCTATTGACCGGATAAAATTTGGCACGGTGGGTATTCCGATAGCGGGTGTAGAGGTAAAACTTGACCACCGCACCGGTATGGCCGAAGGCGAAGGGGAAATATGGGCGAAGGGGCCTAACGTAATGATGGGCTACTACAAGCGCCCCGATGTAACTGCAGAAACAGTTGAAAACGGTTGGCTGAAGACGGGCGATGTGGGCCGTTTTGTTGAGTACAAGGGCAATAAGTACATTAAGATTACCGACCGTGTGAAAGAGCTGTTTAAAACATCGGGAGGTAAATACATAGCACCACAGCAGATAGAAAACAAAATGAAGGAGATACCTTACATAGAGCAGATAATGGCTGTAGGTGAAAACCGGAATTTTGTATCGGCGCTAATAGTGCCAAATTACCTTAACCTGAGTGAGTGGGCAACTAAGAATGGTGTGGCTGCTAAGAGCCGCGGGGAGCTGATTAAGAATGCTGAGGTGCAAAAACTGTTTCGCGATGCGATAGATGATAAGAATAAGAATTTTGGCCAGTGGGAAACTGTGAAAAAATTTGAGCTGATGGAAAACGAGTGGAGTATTGAAGGAGGAGAGCTGACCCCTACTATGAAAGTAAAACGCAAAGTGGTGTTGGATAAATACAAAGACACTATAGAGAAGATATATTCGAATTA
>DATGXP010000814.1:0-19155 GCA_035298845.1 Chitinophagales bacterium | reverse complement strand
TCCTTATCGGTAGTTTCAGGGTGTATAATATCGCTTACCAGGTTGGGCAATACCTGTTCCAGGTCTTGAGCCAACAAACCGTACTGGTTGCCCTGTGGTAGGGTAAGGTAAGGGTAAGCATCCCTGTTAAACGTATAGCTTTTAGGTTCCAGCTTTTGCAGGGTAGCCAGTGCATAGCGGCCTTCTATATTCTCTGCATTGTTTTTAAACCGGGCATCGCTCACCCAGGTTACTGTGCCTGTGGCATGTACATCGCCGTTAAAATAACCGGCATAATATTTAGGGGCGTTACCCTGTACACTGGCATACAAAGCATAATTTATGCCTGCTGTATCGGGCATATATAAGTGGGCTCCCGCGTTTTGATAGGCCGACTAGCCCGCGCTGCCGTAAAAAGCAGCATTGTAAGCCGTACTGCTGGTTCCTAAAGCATTACCTAACATAGCATAATTAAATACACTACTGTTTTGTGCCGAGGCAAACGCACCGGTATTGCGGGCCGATGTGCTGCTTTCAGAAAACCCCGCTACACCCATATTTATGTAGGTGCCGTTAGCGGCTGTACCAAACACACCCACAGGTGCAAAGGTAGCCCCGCTGGCTGTGCCCTGCACACCAAAGGCCCCACCCTCAAACTCGCCCCCTGTACCATCGGGCGCGCTGGCGGCATTGGTATACTTGCTAAAACCCCTTACCGCCACTACACTGTTGGCATTGCCATTGGTGCTGTAGGTGGCGTTTATTACCTGGGTAGCCGTATCAAAAGTGCTGGTTACACCCAGCGCCACGCCCTTGCTAGCGGTGCTTATTTGTGTAAAGGTGCGGTTGGCTACCGTAGGCAAACCAATTCTATCGCCATCATCATACATCTGTCCCTTTACTACCCGCTTATCTGTACCGCTCCAGGTTACTATCCGGTTGCTATCGGCAGGGGTTATGGTGGTGGTTACACCCTGCATACGGGCGCTATCCAGCTGCTGTATGCCGCGGATGGCTATTGGTATAAGCGCATTATAATTTACTGCCATAAAAGTAGCCGTATCCATTAAAAGTACTCCTGCGGTATCGCGCACCTGAGGTTGAAGAATTTCTCTCACAATATCCGGCAATACGGTATCAACCTCCTGTGCAATTAGTCCGTAATGTTTACCCTTCGGTAGATTCATATATGGAAAACTATCGGTTTTAAAATAAAACTCCTTTGTTTTTAATGCTCCTATTACACTTAATGCATTAACTATACTATTTACACTATCTTTTAGCCGAACGTCAGAAAAACCAGATATAAAATCGCCGGTAGAAACTGCATTACCCTGAAAATAACCAGCCTGACTATAATTTGTGGCAAAGCAATTATCGGTTGCGCTGGCATACACCCCAATATTATATTGGCATACTCCAGCATCATTTGCGGTAAATACACCGCCATAGTTTGTAAGGTTATTGCCACGCGCACTACCCCAAACACCCATGTTTAATAAGTTACCACTAACTCCCTGCGCTCCTAGTACACCTACATTTGTTATAGTCCCAGTTGTTTGCGAGGTACCAGCAATCCCTACGCTTAAATTGCCACTGGTTAAAGTTGTGCGTGCTTCAATGCCAAATGTTGTACCTGTGTTAACCACTTGTAATTTAGCAGTGGGTACAGCAGCGCTAATACCAACGTTTGTGCCGTTATCGGTTATAATGCTGTTACACACAGTAGCTGTACCAGTCCACTTTGCCACCATATTTGTCACTCCAGTACAACCTATCAGTCCGGTTGGGCCTGTTGGGCCCGTTACACCAATAGCACCGGTTGGCCCTGTTATTCCTGGCGCGCCGGTTGGTCCGGTCGCACCAATAGCACCCGTAGGCCCGGTAGCACCTGTTACGCCTGAACTACCTGCATCATTAACCAGCACTACGTCACCATTTGCATCTACCGTTAATACTTTACCATAAGGGCTAATACCTGTTGACGATGCCGAAGTCAGCTGCCTGAAACGCAAACCGCTACCTCCCGTACCGGTGTAATAAAAATCATCTGGGTCGGCGTTGATTTCCAATTTGTTCTGCGGCCCGCCTGCTACACCATCTCCCGATAATCCAATGCCCACATTTACTAAGTTATTGCCTAAAATCATTTGATTATCGTTAGGCACCTGCGCATAAGCACCAATGCCTATAGCGTTGGTAAGGCTGTACTGTCCCCATTCCGGGCTCGCCACATAGCCTATAAAAACATTGTATGTTCCATGTATATCCTCAGTACCTGGTCCATATCCACCCGAGCCGGTGCCTATGCATACATTGTAGCTGCCATCCTCATTTTCTAAGCCTGCTCCTGACCCTATAAAAGTGTTTTCGTTACCTGTATTTAGCAAGCCTGCCGAAGCACCCATAAAGGTATTGTTTGAACCGCTCACCATACTTCCTCCACTTCCTACGCCTGCAAAAGTGTTACTCTCTCCGTCAATTACGCCTGAGCCTACGCTGGCCCCCATAAACGTATTGTTAACACCTGTAACAAATAAACTACCTGCCCCTGCTCCTACAAATATATTGCTGGGCACATTGTTTTGCCACAACACTTTGTTGCCATCTATCATATAGCTTTCTCCACTACCCGAATCATCTATTCGTATGCTACCCCCTGATACATGCACCCGCTGGCTGGGGCTGGCTTGGCCTATGCCTACATCGCCACCGCTTTCTATCACCATACGCTGAGTATTATTCGTGTAGAAATTAATTGGTTGCGGCGTACTAGTATTTGTAGTTTTTAGCTCTAAGGGTTGAGTGTTAGTTGTTCCGACAAAACTTCCACTTCCTGCGGGAGCATTACCTGCTAAAACCCAAGGTGTTTGACCGCAAAGATTGCCTACGCAAATAATGATACTGATGGTGAAGAAAATGGTTTTCATAGCATATATTTATAGATTAATAAATAGAAATTCTATTGACAACTACTTTTCCTGCTATAATAAGCTGCACTGTATATATACCATCACTAAAATCAGATAAATCAATTACAGTATTTCCTGCTATCTCATTACTCTTTATTAACTGCCCGCCATGATTAAAAATATTTAGTAAACCACCTTTATTCATATTAGAAGTTACAACCAAACTTTTAGTAATCAAATCAAACATGATATTGCTATTTACCAATTCACTTACTGCGGTTATACACTTTGGATCATTGCAAAAAACATTTATACTATCAATAAAATAATATGCTGTCCCAAACTGTCCAAGAGGAGCATTAATTACAGCTGTATCAGTATGTTCGTCATCAAAAAAGTTTCCTAAGTATAAATATTTATAAGACGAATCCGCAATAAATTCAGCACTCAACAAAACCCAATTAAGTGTATCTTCAAGGATAGAATCAGTGTAAATTTGAGCATGATTATCAATTACTGGGGGGAACGATTGAGTATAAGGATAGGTAGTTAACCTGATTCCAAGTTTATTACTGGCTGAACAATTATAATTCTGATTTGTCCAATTGCCTCTACTCACACGCATTGAAATAGTATAGCTATTGCCTACAGTTAAAGTATCATTTAGTTGTGTGCCAACTATTTCCCTGTAAAATTGCCACCACTCATATGTTATTAAACCAATGTAAGAGCTGCCATCATAAGGAAACTGGAAACCAACAAAATTATCAGGCACAGATACAGGATAAGGCGAGCATAAGGTGAAATAATCGGGTGTATTTAAAACGCGGTGCCATCCTATGCAGCTATCAACTTGGTCACTGGAATTTGGGCAATTATACATTTCTTCAAAACTCGGATTAGGCACTAAGTTTTGTGCAACACAAAACAATGCAAATAGGCAGGCAGTAAATATGGTAAACAGCTTTTTCATTTAGGCTTAAATATTTATAGCAACTAAACTACTACTTGTTAGCAATACCAATGCAATACTTATTACTACAATCTACGTTCGGTGCTGTTGGGCAGTACCGGGGGTGTTCGTTTTATTTGTGGCTATTGCACTACTAGCTGTTAGTGCAAGGTTAAATGTATAAATATTTTCTTTTATAAAAGAAAATTTGGAGCTGTATTTTCTGTGGCCCATATACTATTTAACATATTAGTAAAAGGGTAATAAGTCGGGGTGGCTTAGTGGCCCGCACGGCTGGTGGGCATAGCTGTCACAGTTTTTTTTGCCGGCTATAGCACCACTCGCAAATCACTACATCAATTTGTATTTAATCTGCATTTATTGCCAACTGCTAATTACAGTCTGCCGCAGTTCTATGGCTTGTTCTGTTATTGGCTGTTTTTTATTCATCTCAGTACTAACTACTCAATACTTGATACACGTACTATTCCTCCGGGCTATACAAATCTATACCCGGGTTATCCTTCATATCCTCTATCCACTGCTGGTGCATACGCTTATGCTTCTTCAGTTGCTCCTCTTCCCTTTCTTTTTCTTCAATTTTTCGCAGCATCCCCACATACTCCGGCTCGGGTTTTACCCACTCGCGCGGCACTTCGGCTATAGCTTCCTTGCTAAATATCCGTTGCAGCTGCTCCAGGTCTTCGGGGCCTAATTCATTTACCATTTGCTGCGTTATAGCCACACCGCCGGCATGCAACTGCTCTACCACTTGCAGGGGTTCATTTTCTTTTAATCTGGCCATTTCTTGCAGGTATAACCTCGCAGCGGCTATATCCTTTTGCGTTACGGCTTTTTCAAGCACCATATCCAGTACCTCTTTGCCCATATAACTATACTGTTGCGCCAGTTCTATGCGGCTATTCATAAGTTCACTTATATGCTTGCTTACTGTAGGTCGGCTAAGCCCGGTGGCCTGTGCTACCTGCACCTGGGTAGGCACTGTACCGTTTCGGGTAAATAAGTCCTTCATAGCGCGCTGCACCCGCTGCCGGTTGCTTTCGTGCTGTAGCTCGTTACTGTTACAGCCTATCAGTACCGAGTATTTCCACTGCAGGTCAGCCTGTGTGTCGCGCAGTAATTGTAGCCTGCTTTCCAGTATCTCTTTTAGGCGTTCCTTTTCGCTGTCATCAAATACAGATAGGGCATACTCCAGCTGGTTTTTACAGGTAGCCTGTATATACTCTTCATAAAACCGGCGGATTTTGGGTTTAAGGTTAAATTCCTTCAGGTTGGGCAAAAACATAGTGTAATCCATAAGTGATGTATTTAAAGGTTGGTAAATACGTTGGGGTAGCGCCGGGTAGGCGGTAGGGCAGCGTTAAAGGCTGCAAAGAGGGTTAATACTTAGCAGAGGCAGGCAGGTTGGGCAAAGGCTCAAAAACTCCGCATAATGCCCCTGTAGCAAGTAATTAAAAAGGGGCTGGTGCGGGGTCTGCTTTACGGGCAAATCAAAAAGGCCTGCATCATCATTTGCCTGTGGGGCACAGGCAGGTGCTTCTTTCTTAAAATCATCTTAATTTATATCGTTGGCTGTTTCAAAAGCCAATGCAAAATTACAGCGCATCTTTCAAAATTCCCATAGTCCATATACCTTACTTATTTACAAGTTTTCATTACGCAAAATATTAAATAAAAAACAAATGTAATTAGGGTGTTTACATCAAAATGTGCCAAAGGGGTTTACATGGCTTTTGTGCAATTAACTCATGTTCAAAATATTAACTCGTGTAAGGGGTTTACACAAATCAAAAATCAGCCGGTGTTTTATGCAGGCTTAGCAGAGGGCACTTTTCAACATTCCGGCATTCCTGCCTGTATCCCATCTTCCCGGTTTCATCTTCGGACTTCGGTCTCCGGTCTTCCCACCTGTATTCATCTCATTACTCAATACTAACTACTCAATACTCTCCGGCTCCTATAACGAAAAAAGGCGCGGAATCCGCGCCTTTTTTACTTCTACTATTTGTGTCAATTTACTGAGCCTTCTTAATTCCGGTAATCTTAAACTCTGTACGACGGTTGATAGCACGGCCGGCCGGGTCATCTTTACCATCTTCTGTATTGTTAGGCACCTTAGGCATGGTTTCGCCATAGCCCTTAGCCACCATTCTGTCTTTGGTTATACCTTTGCTTATCAGGTAGCTTACGCAGCTCTCTGCACGTGCCTGGCTTAGTTTCAGGTTAGCAGCATCCGAGCCTATAGCATCTGTGTGTGCGCTCAACTCTATTACAAACGCAGGGTTCTCTACCATTATCTGGTACAGGTTATCCAATACCGCCTTGCTGTTTTCTGTCAATGTAGATTTACCAAACTCATACAATACGTTCTGCAGGGTATAAGTCTTGTTCAGCTCCAGCTTGGCAATAGATACATCCTTGCGGATAGTGTCTATCTGGCCCAGGTTAGCTGTGTTCAGGTCTACAGTCTTGGTAAAGAACTCATCTTTACGGAACACCAGTTTGTAGGTCTTGTTAAAGTCTACGTCAAAGTAATAGTAAGGGTCGCTCTTCATGTAGTAAATGGTCTTCTCCATGCCGTTAGGGAATACCTCAATCAACTGCACGTTAGCACCTACAAGGGCATCTTTACCTTCTTCGCTTACAAGGCCCTTAACAGTATACATAGCCTTGCGGATAACGATGTTGTTATTGATAGTATCTTCATCAGGCAGGTTCTTGGTGCTTATGTTCTCAATCTTAGGCTGAAAACCTTCGCGGATAACCTCTACTACATAATCTGTTTCAGGGTTCAGTTTAAAGAAATATGAACCATCTGTGTGCATGCTGTCTACACCTACCAATACCTTAGTGCCGTCATCCAGCTTGCGGTATAGATTAAACTTAGCGCCTAGCAATGCACCACCTTCAGTGTCGCCTTCCTTAAAGGCCACACCCTGCACCGCGTAGCGGAAATTGGTCCAGTAGAAAATATCGTCAGAACCCGTTTTAATACCATTCAAAGGCACGCTACCCTCGCGGTTAGAAGCAAGGAAGCCGTTAGTTTGGTCAGTGCTGCGAGAGTAAAACCAATCATCAGCGCCAGTGCTTACGGGGTAGCCAACATGCACTACTTCTCCCCAGCTAAGGTCAGCGCTTTCGGTGCTTTTAAACACATCTAAACCTCCAAGGCCAGGGTGGCCGTTAGATGCAAAATAAAGCGTTCTTGTGCTATCATCAAAAAATGGGCTCATCTCTTCGCCGCTGGTATTAACTGGTCCTTTCAATAGCTTAGGCCCTTTGTATTCGCCCGAAGCTGTACGGATAAAATACCAGATATCATGCCCACCTGGTCCACCCGGACGGTCGCTGGTAAAGTAAACTATCTCCATACCATCTTCCGAAGTTCTAACTGTAGGGTGAGTAGAAGTGTATTTTTCTTTTTCGTTAATTGGCTCAGGCAGGCGGGTTACGTTACCAAAAGATCCACCTTCTTTAGCATCAGCAACAAAAATGTTGCAAAGCGAGCGGTCGTCATCCATTTCTACACACTTAGTAAAATAGAAACGGTTACCTTCTTTGTTGAATGTTCCGTTACCTACTATGTAACCATCTTCGTTAATGTCTTTGTTGGATAAAGCAGTACCTACACCCCATGTTTCACCTTCTTTAGTGCTGTGCATTATTTGATAAACATCCTTCGATTTAGGGCCTTCTACAAACACCAGTTTATTCGATTCACCTTTCTTAGACGTGTAATACAACTCTGTTTCACCAACGCCAAACGGGGCTTGGTCAGTATAAGCTTTATTGATACCTGGACCTGCGTTAAATATTTTGATTTTTGCTTTAGGCGCTGTTTTAGAAAACTCACACCCGGCAATTTCAAGGGCAGCCAGTTTCTTCAGGTTATCGTTCTCGTCTTTAGGTGTATACCTTGCGTTGAATTTGTTAAGGTATTCAATAGCCTCATCGTATTTGCCATTGCGGTGCAATACCTGGCCGAAATAGTATCCGCCTGTGTTGAACAATTTGGCATCTTCCTCGTCCCATCTTTTCTTGTTGGTTTTTTCGCCTGGTTTTAAAGCGTAAAACTTGCGGAAGAAAGTTTCAGCACCCTCATAGTCGCGGGCTTGTAGCAATGCCATAGCCAGCCAGAAATTACCATAGCGGTTAGATGAATCCTGGCGCACTACATCCTTGTAATACTCAGCGGCTGTATAATAATACGATTCAGCATAAAATTTATCACCTATACGTAGCTCTGTATTAAGGTTCTTAGAGCCTACACGGTGTTCCTGCGCAAAACCAGTTGCAATGCTTAGTAGTAAAGCAAAAACAGTCAGGGTTAAAATCTTCTTCATGCGGGGTTAGTTTAAATTTACCTTTTTATTAAAAAAAACCTGCACTGTGTGGAATGCAGGTTTCTAATTTTATTAATACAATGATTCGCTTATCAAATCAACAATTAGAATCTGCGGCTTGGCAACGATTTGTTAGCCTTGAACGACTTGATAGTTTCGCCTACATAAGAAAGCGAAATTTCGAAACCGCCACGGTTAGTAGTAGACTGCTTCAGCGAAGAGATGTTTACATCGTAAGCAAAACCTAAACGCACATTGCGGAACTCTGCATTGATCATTGGGATAACTGCATCCGGGTTACCAGACTTAACACCTGAGTAGCGGAAACGAACACCTGCGCTGATGCTGTTGTTGTTTCTGAAACCTGTGTTAAAGTAGTAAGTAGCAGAAAGGCCTGGTAGTATCTCCATAAAAGGATCCTGGTACATAATAAGTATCTCTGGAGAGATGGATACTTTCTTCTTCTTGCCGATAAACGCCTCTAAGTTAAGGTCGGCATTAAATTTACGTGGAAGCACAGAGCTCTTATCTAACTCATTAGTTGCGCTGTCTCTAACTGCAGATTGCTTAGGAGTAATTAAGTGGTAAGCACCAAAACCTACACCTAATTTAATCTTGTCGCTAAAGTTCGAACGCCAGTAAAGACCTGCGTTAAAGTCTCCCTGGATAAAACCACGGCTGAAGTTTTCAGCAGAAGCATTTAAAGGAGTTTGGTTGTGGCCCTGAAACTGGTCGCCAAAAGTTGGGTCCTCTACTCTCTTTTGAAGGAAAGCACCTTGCAAGCCGATGCTTAAGCGGTGTTGGCCTAACTTGCCAAAACCTTTGTGGTAGGCTACGCTTAAGTTAGCGTTAAGTACCGAAAGGCCCGCAGAGCCCGAGCGGTCGTTGAAGAAACCTACGCCTATCGCAAGTTTATCTGTTCTTAAGTAACCTTCTAACAGGCAGAAGTCCACATCGGCACCTATTGTGCGATATGCATTTTTACCTACAGCAGCTGACCACTGATCGCGGTAAATAGCAGCTAAACGATAGCTACCATCATAGTTACCTACCAGCGATGGGTTTAACCACGAAGCGTGCGTGTAGTATTGCGAAAAGTGCAGGTCTTGTGCCTGTGTTTCAATAGCTGCAATAGCAACAGCAGCCAATAGAATACTTCTTTTAAATAAGGTAGAAAAACGCATAAATGTCAGAGATTAGTTAGTGAATCTTGCCCAAATTTATGAAAGGTTTTTAATCAGCAAAGAAAAAATCAAGAAAAACATGAAATATTTTTGGCACGCCTCATTTTTTCCCTCTAAAATATATGTGCTTCATTTTAAGACACTTTTAGTGCCGGCAGGAATAAACCCTATAAAAACACCCTGCAACTAATGCCTGGTTTTATTTCAAATGGGTTATTACATTTACCATTAAACACGCTCTCATTCTGACTTATAAATAAGGTGAATTAAAACAGAAAATACCATGAAAAAGATTCTTTATTCCATTTTAAGCCTTTTACTTTTTACTACTACAGCTCTGGCCCAATCGCCCCAAAAGATGAATTACCAGGCTGTAGTGCGCAATAACGCCGGCACACCTGTGGCCAATACCCCGGTAGCGCTGCGCTTTACTATTCACGATGGTTCGCCTGCGGGCACAGCCGTGTTTACCGAAACTCAAATAGACACCACGAACCAGTTTGGGTTAACGAATGTAGAGATAGGTGCGTTGAATAACCTGGCTATTGTCAGCTGGGGGCTGGGTGCAAAGTATTTGCAGGTTGAAGTATCTATTAATAACACGGGTACATATACAGATATGGGTTCTTCGCAGCTTATAAGTGTGCCTTATGCCTTATATGCGGCCAACAGCAACTCAGGCCCTGCGGGGCCTACCGGCCCACAAGGGGCAGCAGGGGGTATAGGTGTAACAGGACCCACAGGCCCGGCCGGCGCTACCGGCAACCCCGGCTTGCAGGGTGTAACAGGCCCTACAGGAGTAGCAGGCCCCACTGGCAACACTGGGGCGCAAGGTGCCACAGGTAACAATGGCGACACTGGCGCTACCGGCCCCACTGGCGAAACCGGCCCAACAGGTGCAGGAGGAGGAGCTACCGGCCCTACAGGCCTGCAAGGCCCAACGGGCAGCGATGGGCAACCCGGTCAACAAGGGCCTACAGGTGCCAATGGTGATAATGGAGCCACGGGGCCGCAGGGGCCTGCCGGTAATACTGGCGATACAGGAGCTACCGGCCCTACAGGCCCTACCGGTGCCAGCGGCTTGTTACCCAATGGCAATGCCGCCGGTAACACTACCTACTGGAACGGTACCGAGTGGGTAACCGGCAGCAGCAACATATATAATAATGGCGGAAATGTGGGTATAGGCACTACTAACCCTACAGCTACGCTACAGGTGCAGGGCACAGTGTTTGGGTATATGCGCGAGTCTACCTACCATACCTTTAACCTGCCCAGCTGGAGCGGCAGCGGCAATAACAGGCTATGGCTGCCCGGTGCAGGAGGCGATGGCAACGACGACCAGGTGAACGGTAATTTTAATTACGAACAATCATGGATAGCACCTTACAATGGCAGGCTGGTGAAAATACTTATACGCGTAGCCGATTACAACAGCAGTGCAGGAAACGACCTGAGCAGCTTTACTTTTGGCTTAAGTGTAAATCAGGTTAACGGCACTAACCCGGTGCCTACTTTTACCGGTGGCACTTACATAAACTTAGATAATGGCCAGTTTTACGAATTTGTGGCACCTGCCAACTGGAGTTTTAGCAAGGGCGATGCCCTGCGTGTATGCATACTTACCAGTAACGGATGGATAGAGGATAACGATTACTTTGTAACTGCCGTGTGGGAGTATCAGCAGTTTGACTAACTAGCAGGCAATGATACTTGTAACGCGTTGGGTACCTTACTCGGCTATGGCTGTTTATCCTTTTATATTGGTTAAGCACAAAGAGATGCAGAACAATGCCGTGCTTATTTACCACGAGCGGATACACCACCGGCAGCAGTTAGAGTTATTAATACTGCCTTTTTACATACTGTATTTGTTTAACTACTTATACCATCTGGTACGTTTGCGCAATCACTTCCAGGCCTATAAAAACATAATGTTTGAGCGCGAAGCATACGCTATGGAGAATGATTTTGAATATTTAAAGAATAGGAGGATGTTTGCTTTCCTCAAATTTTAATTTGCCATGAATAAAAATAAAGTAGCCGTTTATCGTAAGGTAATGTTTAATGCCGCCCATAAGCTTTACCGAAAAGACTGGAGCACCGAAAAGAATAAAGAGGTATTTGGGCTGTGTGCTAATGAAAACTACCACGGGCATAACTATAGGCTGGATGTAAAAGTGGTAGGCGAAATAGACCAGGAAACAGGATACGTTATTGATCTGAACTTATTAAAGGACCTGATTCAGCACGAAGTACACGACCGTTTCGACCACCGCAACCTCAACCTCGATTGCGCTGAATTTAAGGACCTGAACCCAACCGGTGAAAATATTGTAGTAGTAATATATAACCTGCTTAGAGCGAAACTGGATACTAAATACGACTTGCAGGTGCGCCTGCACGAAACTGAACGGAATTATTTTGAGTATCCGGCTTAGGCCGGATACTATTATTCGGTAGCTAAAGCAGAGATGGAGGCATTTTTAATATAAGCAATATCTGAACTTGCCTGATTATTGCAATATTGAATTTTAACGGTAGTTGCTGTGGTAAATGTTTCGCGTATAGTATTAGAAACCGATAGTGTCGCGTCGGTGCCTTGTGAAACTAACGGTAATCCCGTTATACTGCCCGTTCCGTAATTGAAAGCATATTTTATAGAGGTTGAGTTAACGGCTCCTACCATAGCAGAAAACGTTATTAGATAAGTGCCTGGTTGTAGTGTAAGCGTAAGCTTATCCTGTAAGCCCGATGCAGGACTGGAAGACAGTGCTCTGCTCTCGGCATAATAAACTTTAACCCCCGAACTGCTTAGTGCTTTGGTGGCGGTGGCAGCTGTATCGGCGCGTAAAGCTGTAGTGGCTGTGGTAGCTGTAACTGCATGCGTGGCATTATCAGATAATAAAGCATGGTTAGATGTAAGCGCATTGTTTGCAGAAACGGCGTTGGTAGCATTATCTGCTAACGTAGCCCGCGCGGAATTTAGAGATGTTACCGCCACGGTTGCAGAGTCAGACTTAGTTGACCGGTCGGCTGTTAATGAATGATTGGCCGTAAGCGCAGTGCCAGCTATCTCAGCATTTGTTGCATTGTCAGCAAACGTGGCGTGGGCAGCAAGCAAAGATGTTACTGCTATAGTAGCAGAATCGGAAGTAATAGCTCTATCAGACACTAAAGAGTGGTCAGCTGTAAGTGCATTACCGGCCGATGTGGCATTTATAGCATTAGTGGCATTATCTGCCATCAGTGCATGTGCCGAAAGTAAAGATGAGGCAGCCACGGTTGCAGAGTCTGATTTAATTGCATTATCGGCAAGTAATGAATGATTGGCCATAAGCGCAGTGTTGGCTGATGTGGCGTTTACCGCATTAGTTGCGTTATCTGCCTGCAATGAGTGTAGCGATGTTAATGAACTGGCCGATAATGTGGCAGAGTCTGCTATATATGACCGGGTAGCAATATTTGAAGTATTGGCTGAACTGGCGTAAGAAGCAAACAGCGACCCCATCATTTTAGTGGTGCCCATATCGCTGTAGCTGGTACCGCCCGTGGCATCATACTCTACCTGCAAATATTTATCGGTGCTCCAATCAATAGAATCCATATTGCCGGTATTAATCATTCCACCGCCTACTACCACAGTTATAATACCGAAGGCATTGGTAGGTGTAGTATGTGTTTCTTCATATATTACCATACCTGACGGTGAGTCCTGATGCACAGTAAATTTTAAGCTTACAGTGCCATTTACAATCGGCTGTCCCGAAGCATTGCGCGCTACTGCCTGGTAATTTATACCCTGACCGGCAAAAACAGAAGTACAGGCTAAAAGCAATAATAGTGTGAGGTTAAATAGGGGTTTCATTATAACAGTCTTTTTATGTAATAATAGTTTTATCAAAAGGCTGTAGTGGGGCAGCAATCATGTTTACGCCTTATTGGCTTACATGTTTCAGTATAAATTCAGCAGCAAAGGCAGATGGGCAAGCTTTATCTCAATGCGGGTAAGTTTTCTGCCTAAAAAACGGCCCGGTGTTGTTCAACACAAAAAGTACCTTGTAAAACATGTTTGGCACGCCTCATGTAGTGAACGGCCTTTTAACAGTAATGTTTCATATTATTTGAAATCTAAATCGAAATAAACCGGCAGGTGGTCGCTGTAGCCGCCTACCCATTTTCCGCTGGCATAAGTGCGGTTGGGTATAAGCCCATATTTTGCATGGTTAAATAACAGCCACTGTGGCGAATAGATATACGCTGCGGAATTATGAATATAATACAGATTGGACTTTTCAAGTAAATTGCCTGATACTATGAACTGGTCGAACATATCATTCTGATCACGGTATTTTACACTGAACTGCGCTTTGCGGTTAATACCCATCATCAGGTTCACCATCGGTGCGGTTTTAGCGCCCGGTACAGGTTCCGATAATTTCTTTACACTTTTATCATCCGGGTTATCATTCATATCGCCCATTATAATTACACGGGCAAAAGGTTCGCCGGCATATATGTTTTCTATCTTATCCCTTAAAGTTTTTGAAGCTGCCATTCTTCTGTTCTCACTCTCGGCACCGGTGCGGCGGCTGGGCCAATGGTTTACAAAAAACCACACGGGGTATTCTTCGGTTAAATAGGCTTTAAAATAAAGGATGTCGCGCGTGCGGTCGCTATCGCCCATGTCCACTTTCAGGTAGGCATCGAATATGCTTTCAACTATATCCTTGTTATAAAGAAAAGCTACATCTATTCCCCGCTCATCGGGCGAGTCATGATGGATGATGCCAAGGTCGAATTTCTTCAGCGCCGGCTGCGCAATTAAATCTTCCAGCACTTTTTTATTCTCTACTTCTGCCATACCTATTACCAGTGGCTGTATAGTATCGAGCAGTGCAGCAAACACCTTGGTGATGTGGTTCAACTTGGTTTGATACTTAACTGTGTTCCATTCATTTCTGCTACCCGGCAAAAACTCTTCATCATTAACAGAAGGTTCATTTATTGTGTCATATAAATTTTCCAGGTTATAGAAAATCACCCTGCCGGGCTTTAGCAAGGGCTCACTTGTTTGAGCGCTGAGCACGCCAAATAAATGCAAACAAGCTATGAGCAGAATGTATTTCACTTAAGATATTTATACTGTGCAATAGCGGCAAGTTCTTCATCTATACTTAAAGGCACGTAACCCAGGCTTACGGCCCTTGAAATATCCAGCGATACGTCAGCAGGTCGGGGCGCAGCCATTTGAATGTCTTTTTGCGATAAAGCTTGCAGCAGCGATTTATCCAGATTAAATGCCTCGGCCGCTTTAACACCAAACTCGTAACGCGATAATTTTTCTTTACCTGCCAGGTGTATGATGCCTTGATGGCTGTCTAACAACTTCAAAATACCTTCCGCAATGCTCTTAGCCCCGCATACACTGCGGTATTCATCATAAAACAAATTTGCTTTTTCGCCACTGCGTAACTGGGCTATAAATTTTCTGAGGTAGTTGGCCTCACTTGCTTCGGGCTCGCCAAACATCAACGGCAGACGAAACACAGTAGCATTTGGATATATCTTTAATATCTCTTCCTCGGCTACAGATTTTTGCTCACCATATACACTTACAGGGTTCTTCTCATCTTCTTCTTTATACATTCCCTTCTTGCCATCAAACACCAGGTCGGTAGAAGTAAACGCAAAGGGTATATTGTAGTCTGCTGCAATGCCTGCCAGGTTTTTGCTGGCTGCTACATTTACATCGTAACTAAGCTCGCGGTTTTGCTCACAGAAATTGGCATCGGATATAGCTGCAGCATGTATAATAGCATCCGGCTCTATATCATCTATGTAGTTGCCCAGCTCTATATAATTTCGGATATCGCAATTAATAAGTGTGGCATTTTCAAAACCTATATTATGCGAATTTGTAGCACCATAAACCTCCCACTCCTGGGCTACCCTTAACAGGTGGTAACCTAAAAAACCCGAGGCACCGGTAATGAAAAGTTTCTTTTTAACCATAGTAATTAAACTACGCCCGGAATAATTTTGTAAGGGACCATTTTGCGGTATTGCTGCCAGTATTCGCCATACTTATTGCGGCACTTTACCTCATCACGGAACGACCGGTGGGTGAGAAGTATGCACAGGAATAAGAAATAGAAAAATGGCATCAGGTAATCGAAACCCGTAGCACAACTCCAGAAGAAGGCCGCAGCCAATTCAGGTATATAATGAAAGTGGCTGCTGATGCCCCAAAAGCCCGAGGCCAGCAACAGGTTCTTTTTCTTTTCACCGGTCTCTGTAGTGTAAGTAGCCTCAATAAGCACCGGTGCTTTACCCCAAATAGTAGTGTTGCCATTGGTAGCACGCACTACCTGGCGCTGTCTGTCGGCCCAGTAGTTAATAAAGATAGACGCAAGGCCTGCAGCGAATATTAAACCCGCCGCCCAAAGTGGTAAACCTACCGGGTGTTTAACCATAAACAATACCGGCGAGCAATACACCGATGGTACCCATACCAAACATCCCCAGCAGATATAAAATCCTGCGCGGTCAACTATAATATCCATGCTGCGCATGTAGCCTGCTTCCCATATAAAGAACTTAAACAGGTAAATAACAATAAGCGCTGCCGATACGATGATTGACCAATCGGCTACGCCGTAAATATTCTTTTGCGCAAAGGCAAACGAAGTAACTATTACCGCCCAGCCGGTCATACCAAAGCGGCAGTTAGTAAATTGTTTTACATCCCAACCCAGTATGCGCGGGTATAATTCAGTGCCCCAGTAATAGTCAAATATAAAGTTACCGGTGTGGCTATTATCGGTGGTAGAAGGAAAGAACCTGCCTTTGAAATACAGGAACAAACAAAACGCAAGCGCTGTAAAATTCAAGGCTGCCAGTATATCGCCAAAGTTATAATAAACAATTGCCGGCGAAAACAAATTAAGGCCCAATGAGCAACCAAAGAACAACGCAAAGGTGATAATGTAAGATGCAAGCCCATTGTCTTTATACTCCGGCAAATTGCCCATTGGAGTGATGGTACCTGTGAAGGTTTTTGCCGGAATAGCTTTCATCAAAAACAGCTGCAACACAGCAAACACACCAATTATTTTCCAGGCTATGGCCGTACCCAAAAAGCGTGAGAACCATACCTCATTTACCACTGTAAAGAAACCTTTGTCCACTATCTCGTGCCACAGGTTAAGAAAAGAACCATCTAAGTTTACGGCAGTATGCCACAACAGCATGGCAAAGAAAGGGGTTACACCCACCAAAAACAGGGGCATGATGTAGCGTGTCAAAAAATTTTCTTCGGCAATGGCAGCAGTGGTTGTACTCATGTGTGGCTTTAGGGTTAAATAAAAAATCCGAAGCTTATTTAAAAACTTCGGATGGAAATATAAAAGGATTTCTGTTTTTCAATTACATATTCAGCGCCCGGTTATCAGTAGCAACCAAACAGGCTTCTTTAAACGCCTCGGTATAGGTAGGGTGCGGGTGGCTCATGCGGCTGATATCTTCGGCGCTGGCACGGTATTCCATAGCCACTACACCTTCAATTATCAAATCGGCAGCACGGGCACCTATTACGTGTACACCTAGTATTTCATCGGTAGTTTTATCGGCCAGTACTTTTACAAAACCATCTAAATCGCCACTGGCGCGGGCACGGCCCAATGCACGGAAAGGGAATTTACCCGCCTTGTAAGCAATGCCTTTTTGCTTTAACTCCTGCTCGGTAGCACCTACGCTGGCAGCCTCTGGCCAGGTGTAAGCTACACCCGGTATCAGGTTGTAGTTTATATGCGGGTGCTGCCCGGCTATTACTTCGGCTACATAAGCGCCTTCTTCTTCAGCCTTGTGTGCCAGCATAGCGCCGCGCACTACATCACCAATGGCATAAATACCCGGCACTGCGGTTTCTAACTTATCGTTCACAGGTATGCGGCCTTTTTCGTCTGCCTTTAAGCCTGCTTTTTCTAAACCTAAACCTTCGGTGTACGGCACCCGTCCTACAGCCACTAAACAGTAGTCGCCTTTTACTTCCACTTTTTCACCTGCTTTGTTTTCGGCAGTTACTGTTACTTCTTTAGCTTTGGTAGTTGCACCGGTTACTTTAGTGCTCAGCATAAACTCCATGCCCTGCTTGCGCAATACACGCAGCAACTCCTTACCTACTTCATCATCCATGCTTGGCACTATCTTATCCAGAAACTCTATCACGGTAACCTTGGCGCCCAGGCGCAGGTAAACCGACCCAAGCTCTACCCCAATAATACCACCACCTATTATTACCAGGTGCTTTGGCACTTCTTTCAGCGTAAGCCCTTCGGTAGATGTGATAATGCGTTTTTTATCAATAGCTAAAAACGGCAACTTGGTGGGCTTGCTGCCGGTAGCTATAATTGTTTTTTCCGTCTCCAGTTCAGTTACTTCACCTTTGCTATTGGTAACGGCTATTTTGTTTTTATCTACAAACGAACCCGTACCATAGAAGGTATCTATTTTGTTCTTCTTCATCAAAAAGGCAATACCATCGTTATTGGCTTTTACCACGCCATCTTTGCGCGTTACCATTTTGCCAAAATCGAAACTGAGGCCTTTGGTAGCAATACCATGGTCGCCAAAATTCTTTTCAGCATTGTGGTAATGCTCCGATGAATCGAGCAATGCCTTTGAGGGGATACAACCCACATTGGTGCAGGTGCCGCCCAATACATCATATTTTTCTACTATCGCCACCTTCATACCTAACTGCGCACAACGGATAGCTGCTATATACCCTCCGGGCCCCGAACCTATCACTACAACATTATACTTTGACATATCTCTTATTTTATATTCAGTATTTAAGTCTTCCCTTTTGTTTCATCCGCCACTGCGGCAAGGGGAGATTTAGATGGGTTTATATCTCTAACAATAAATCAACCGGGTCGGCGCCCAACAGCATTTTGTATGGGTTCTCCAGGTAGTCTTTAACCGCTACCAGGAAGCTCACCGACTCTTTACCATCAATTATGCGGTGGTCGTAGCTAAGGGCCACATACATCATAGGGCGTATAACCACCTGGCCATCTATAGCCATTGGGCGGTCCTGCACCTTATGCATACCTAATATAGCCGTTTGCGGAGGGTTGATAATAGGGGTACTCATCAGCGAGCCAAATACACCACCGTTAGAGATCGTGAAGGTACCACCGGTCATTTCCTCCATGGTCAACTGACCATCGCGGCCTTTTATAGCCAGCTCTTTTACCTTCTTCTCTATACCAGCCAATGAAAGCGATTCGGCATTGCGGATAACCGGCACTACAAGCCCCTTAGGGGTTGATACGGCAATAGAGATATCGGCGTAATCGTGGTATACAATTTCGTTATCTTCTATACTGGCGTTTACACTAGGGAATTTATCCAATGCAAGGCATACCGCCTTTGCAAAAAAGCTCATCATACCCAAACCTACTTCGTTCTTCTTTTTAAAGGTATCGCCATATTTCTCGCGTATCTTGTTTATGGCCGTCATATCCACCTCGTTGAAGGTAGTAAGCATGGCCGTAGAGTTTTTAGAGTATACCAGGCGCTCAGAAATTGTTTTGCGCAGGCGGCTCATTTTCTCACGGCGCTCGTTGCGGGTAAACGCTTCACGCGCTGGCATGTTGGCCTTATCGCGCACAGCCTTTACCGCATCTTCTTTGGTAATCCGGCCCTTTACACCAGTGCCTTTTACATCGGTGTTCTTCACAGCGCCTTCGTCCAGT
>DATGXP010000813.1:0-3645 GCA_035298845.1 Chitinophagales bacterium | reverse complement strand
CCTACAGTAGCCACGCGCAGATTTCCGCCTCATCCTCTACCGGTGTGCCACAAAGATTTGCTTTCTCATCCCTTATTCGCGATCCGTATCAGGGTGTACTTGCCAGCCAGCTTATTAATCTGCAGTTTACATTGCATAGCGGCGGTGCCCTGGGCCCGGTAGTATATGTTGAAACCGATACCGTAACCACATCGCCGCAGGGTATATTTACCGTGGTAATAGGCGGGGGTAGTATAGTTTCAGGCCGCTTTGATTCTATACCGTGGGAAAGTGGCAACATATGGATAGATGTAGCGGTAGATGCCACCGGGGGCACTAACTTTGTACACATGAGCACCACACAGTTTATCAGCCAGCCTTATGCACTAACAGCCGGCAACGGTATAGCCAGTATAAGATATGATACCCTTGGTTTAATATCTATAAAGACTACCGATAACAAAGTGGCTACCAGTACAGGTGCGGTATGGCTTACTACAGGCAACAGCGGCACTGCAAACAGCGGCGGCTTTATAGGCACCACCGATAACACCGATGTAATTTTAAAAAGAATGGGCGCCGAAGGCTTAAGGCTGCAGGCGGGCAACGTAGTTACTACCACCGGCAAGCTGGGGGTGGGCGTAGCGGCACCGGTTACCTCGCTGGATGTAAGCGGTGGCGTAACGCTGAGGGACTACACTGTAAACGTAAACGGCCCTGCCACCATTACCGTAGGCGACCATGGTTTAATTTTCTTAAACTCTACCGTAGCTACCTATCAGGCCCCTATAACCCTGGTTAATGGTTCGGCCAAAGGGCAGGTAGTTATTTTTGTAATAACCGGTAGCAGTACCAGCAAGGGTGTGCGGTTTGTAAATAACGGTACCGTAAATAATACCCGGTTAAATACCGATGGAGGAGGCGTAAACTCTTTTTCGGGCGGCAACGTACTTAACCTTACCGAGGGCAACAGCATTACGTTTGTATGGACCGGTACCGATTGGGTACAAATTGCAGCTACTATAATGAAGGATTGATATAACACCAACTACCCCCATGCATAGCGAAGCAGTTGAAATTAACGTGGACTTTGAAAGTCTTATACTGGAAGCCGAAAAGTTGTGTGAGCGTCGTAACCCCGAAGCCACCAGGCTGATAGAACAGGCCGAGGCCATGGCTGTAAGCGGCGATATACGCCAGGCGGCCCTGCTGCAATACATTCACGCCTTTTGCGATTGCTTTGTATACAATAACTACGAAGGAGCTATACACCGCCTTGCTGCCACGCTGAAAGGAATGGATGAATCGCTGTACCCCACCATTGGCTATAAACTGCTGATGACCCTGGGCAACAGCTACCAGCTTAAGGGCGATTTGTTTTCGGCACAGGAAAACTACCTGAAAGGCCTGAAGACCCTCAGCTTTAAGCAGGCCGACTTAACGCACATAGAAAAAATATTTTTTGCGGCCTTTTACTATAACCTGGCCACACTGCTTACTAATACCGAGCTGGAAACAGAAGGCAACGACTACCTGCAGCAGGCTATTAAGATATATAAAGAAATAGATAATAAGTTTAAGCTATCGCAGTGCTATGTAGCGCTGGCCCAGTTGCTCGAGCGGCAAAAAGAATATAATGCCGCTATTGATTACCTGCTACAGGCGCTGGCTATAGGCAAAGAAATTAAAGACCCTTACAGCATTGCACTGGCTATGGCCAACCTGGGTGTTACGTATATTAAAATAAATGACATGCAGCAGGCGCTGCATTATTTCAAAACGGCCCTGCAATACTACGAGGGCAATAACCTGCAGTACGAAACAGCCATGATAAAGCTGGAGTTGGCCAAAGCTTATTGCCATATAGATGAATGTAAAAAAGCCTTGCAGGCGGTTAACAGCGCCGAGCAAATTATGACCGCTTTAAATAACCGCAAAGAGCTATCGGAAATTTACCGCGTAAAAGCCGATATACTCGACAAATGCGAGGAGTATAAAGAGAGCAATGTATACTTGAACAAGTACATCGAATCGCTTAAATTCTTTTTCGATACCGAAAAAACGAATGCCCTGGCACGCGCCAAAAAAGAGTTTGAGTGGGAGTTGCAGGAAAAAGAAACAAAACTGCTGCGCGATAAGAACGAAGAGATAAGCCAGTATGCGCATAAGCTGGAAATGAGCAACAACGAGCTTAAACAGTTTGCCAGTGTGGCCTCGCACGATTTAAAAGAACCCCTGCGCATGATTAGCAGCTACCTGTATCTGCTAAAGAAAAGCCTGGGGCAGGCGGCTACCGAGCAGCAGGTAGAGTTTTGCGAATTTGCCAGCGATGGCGCAAGGCGTATGGAGCGCATGGTGCAGGACCTGCTGCGCCTGGCACGCGTAGATGCCAACGAAAGAAGAGAACCGGTTAACCTTAAAAACATACTGGCCGAAGTAAAGCTCAATCTTTCTACGCTTATTAAAGAGAGCAACGCTACCGTAAACACCGGCGAACTGCTGACCATACTGGCCGATAAGGCACAGATGCTGCAACTGTTTCAGAACCTGGTAGCCAATGGCATAAACTATAACACCAGCGGTGCACCGCTAATAAACATTAACTGCCGCCAAACCAAAAATGAAATAGAAATAACGGTTACTGATAATGGAATCGGTATACCGCAAAATTTTAAGGAAGCAGCGTTTCAGATATTTAAAACAATGCCTAACGATACAGGCGTTAAGGGCACAGGCATAGGCCTTGCCATCTGCAAAAAGATAGTAGACAAAATGCAGGGCACTATACAAATAGAAGATGTACCCACAGGTGGTACCACCTTTAAAATTACATGGCCTATGGCCGTAGTTAGCTAACTCCGCGCTACGCTATCCTCGTTTTTTTAATGTAAGTTACAACTTACCAAACCAAAGTTTACTTTTGGCACTCACACATTAAAAAATAACGAACCATGAACAAAACAAAAACACTGGTGCTGCTACTGGCAGCCTTTTTAATGACCACCCTGGGTGGTTGCAAAAAAGAGGACGACAACGACTCAGGCAACGACCTTACAAGTGGCGTAGTAGGCCACTACCGAAGCGGTAGCGGCAGTGGGCTCGAAGATATCTATGTTACGCGCATTAACGATAACACCATATCTATTGTGGTAGAATCAGCTTATGGCGATTTTCTGTTTGGCAACTGCACCATGACCAGCGCAACCGCATTTACACTCAACACCTATGTAGATAATAATGCAGGCAACAATGGCGACCAAACCGACACCTACACTGGCTCCGGTTCGGCCAGCGGCGATGTCATCAGCATACTATACCACCAGCGCCGCACCGATAGTGGTGGCAGCCTGGTATTTGAAGATGATGATAGCTTTAACGGCAACCGCCAGGGCGTTACCGGCGACCTTACTGCCGATATAGTAGGCCATTACCAAAGCGGCAGCGGTAGCGGGCTGGAGGATATTTATGTTACACGCATCAACAATAACACTATATCTATCGTGGTAGATGCTGCCTATGGTAACTTTACGTTTGGCAACTGCACTATGACCACCTCTACGGCCTTTACACTAAGCACCTATGTAGATAACAACGCCGGCAACAACGGCGACCAAACCGATACCTACACCGGCACCGGTTCCTACTCCGGCAATGTAAAATCTTTAA
>DATGXP010000812.1:0-2183 GCA_035298845.1 Chitinophagales bacterium | reverse complement strand
AATATGCAAAGCCGGATGTGCCGCCCTGCATAAATATAACTACCACCATAATAAACGGCACCGACATAGCGCTGGAGGGAGCTGACCCTAACGGGCAGTATCATAAAATTGATATTGTAGATAATGGTATTGGTTTTGAGCAGGAATATGCAGCCAAAATTTTCGAAATTTTTCAACGCCTGCACAAAAAAAACGAGTATACCGGTACTGGTATTGGCCTTGCCATATGCAAAAGAATTGTTCAAAACCATAAAGGCTTTATAGAGGCCTCTTCATCGCCGGGTCAGGGGGCAGATTTTACTATCTATCTTCCTGTGTAGTTACTGCTTACTTACAAAATACATCTTAAGCTTTCCTTTGTTTTTTGCTTCAATCTCGCCACGGTATTCAAATCTTAAGGTGCTGTTGTGGCTTAGTAAAGTATAGGTAGCCTCGCTCACATTTATCTTACCCGGTTCGCTGTTTTGCTCCATACGGGCGGCTGTGTTTACTGCATCACCCCATATATCGTAGGCAAACTTCTTTACACCTACTATACCGGCCACTACACTGCCGCTATGTATACCAATACGCACATCAAAGGCCTGCCTGGCACCAAAGGTGGCTTCGGCTTTGCGCTGCTGCATAAAAGCAGAAATTTCTATTGCAGCTTTCACCACGTTTTGTGCGTGGTTACTATCAGGTACCGGCAAACCAGCAACGGCCAGGTAA
The DNA here is from genome assembly GCA_035298845.1 of Chitinophagales bacterium. Lineage (GTDB taxonomy): Bacteria > Bacteroidota > Bacteroidia > Chitinophagales > LD1 > Bog-950. The sequence goes on along the minus strand of DATGXP010000812.1, from coordinate 1,472 downwards.
GCATCGCCCACAGTTTTAATTTTCTCAATATCATACTTGCCGCATATTTCGTCGAAGGCCGAAAAGCAGGTGTGCAGTTCATCTACCAGTTCCTGCGGGCTTAGTAGTTCGCTTACGGTAGTAAACCCTTTAAAGTCGGTAAATAGAACGGTAACATCATTAAACAACTTTGCATTGGCCGTTCCTTTGGCTTTTAATTCTTCGGCCACCTCTTCGGGTAAAATGTTTAGCAATAGCGTATCCGATTTCTGTTTCTCATCCTTCAACTGCACTACCAGGCGGTTTTTTATCTGGTCTATAACATAATAGAGGGTGATAACAGTTGCGGTAAAAAACAGAAGCATAACAAACGACACCAGCGGTGTTTCTTTTCCAAATACATTAAACGTGGTAAACCTTCCCGAATATTCAAGTATAGCATAGGTAAGTGCAATGCTACCGCTAATAATTCCCCACAGTATCGATTGTTTCCAATCCATAAGTATAAGCGCAAACAGTGGAAACGAACACATCCAGATAGCAGTGGTAGTGGTAACACCTCCCATGCTGTAATTAAGAGTTATAAAGCACATTATGTTACCCAACAACACCAGTTGGCTAACCCAAAAACGCGGAACACGCCACTTTAATAAAACCGGCCCGGCCAGGTTAGCCAATGTGCCAAATGCTGCTATACTCTTTTGAAATACATTCAGGGTTACAAAAGACGATATCATGCTTAGTGAGAAGGCATAGTTAAGCCCCACTATAAGCCCAAGCCATATTAAAAATGTATAGCGCCGCTTTTCATCATCATCACCAGTAAACCCCGCAGGTATAAAGTAGTTGTTTATCCTTTTAAGTAATTCCATTATTCCGGCGTGGCTGTTTAATACACCACAAGTTTTATTGATTGCAGTGTGTTTTCTTGTTGTATATGCAAAATATACATTCCTTTTACATCCGGTGTTTTAAAGATATAGTAGTTATCCTTAACTGTTGTGGAAAAGATGAGTTTGCCCGTAAGGTCAACCAATGCAATTTGGGTTTCCTCTTCGTTATCAAGCAGCAAAGTTTTTTGTGTTCCTGCTTCCGATGGGTTAGGATATACACTAATCACCGGTTTGTCTTTTATCTCGTTTATGGCTGTAGGGGTATAGCGGCTGGTATCGGTAACATAAATGCGCTCATCTAAATTTTGTATCATAAATATTTTACCGGTAGATGTTTCTACATGCCGCTGCCAGTTGCGTTGTTGATATATGTCCAGTCCCAGGCCTTCATCGTGGCGGTGCCAGTTAGTCGTATTGTTTTTTCTAAAGTAAGTGCCACCAATGTTTATCGTGTTGGCATGGCTGCTATACCAGTCGCCATTTTGGGCAAAGTGTATATCGCCCAGTGCACGGTCCATCCAAAACATGTTAGTGTTGTTTACAAGGTATTGATCCCACTTGCTGTTGCTGCTTACATCTGCTATATGCTTGCGCAGGTTT
>DATGXP010000811.1:0-7481 GCA_035298845.1 Chitinophagales bacterium | reverse complement strand
CCCTTATCGGTTGGCAATTTACAATTGGCAGAAGGCAGTTTGAAAATACAACCTAACCCTGCTCACGATGTGGCGCAGATAACAGTAACCAGAGAATTGCTGGGCGCTAATTTGAAAGTAATGGATATGGAAGGCAGAAGCCTGCTGGAGAAAGTAGTGAATGCGCCAACTTTTAAACTGGAAACAGATAAACTGAGCGCCGGCATATATTTACTACAAGTTAATACAACCTACGGCAAAATAACCAGGCGGTTGGTGATAGCCAGATAATTGCGGGGACCTATGCAAACAGAGAAGCCGTATTACGAAAGTAATGCGGCTTTCTTATTTAAAGCTTGCGCTATGGATTAGATAAACCTAGTTTAGTATAATCTTTTTTGTGAAGCCCCCATTGCTGTTAGCTATGCGCACTATGTAAACACCGGCAGCCATATTGCCCAGATCAATATTTGTTTCGGTTTGGCTTAGCGGCTGGTGCTGCAGGCTTTGGCCCATGGAATTAAACAACTGCACCGAATAACCGCTTTCTATCTGCCTGTTAAACAAAATTTGCAGTGAACGGTTTTGAAGGTTAATACGTGCGTCGTTAGCGTTAATTTTCTCAACGCCGGTAGCCTCTGAAATGTAAACGGTAATAGTTGCGGTACTGCTACAACCATAAGAGTTGCTGCTTACAAGTGTTACCTCATAGGTGCCCGGTTCGGTATAAGCATAATCAGGATTGGCAACCCCTTCAATTTCGCTACCATCACCAAAATTCCAGAAGTAATCACCGGTATGTATAGAGTTGCTAAAGAAATCGATAGGCTGATATACGCCGGCGTAAATAGTAGAAGCGGTAATCTCGTTGTTTATACTCCAGCCGTTTACATAAATCTCATTGCCTGCTGTATAATTACCGTATTCGTATACAAGATTATAATGGCCAAATGGCAAAGTGCTGAATGTAAAATTGCCGGTAGCGTTGGTATTGGTATATACCAGGCGGCCGGTATCGTTTAGTAATTTAACGGTATTCCACGAAATGCTGGGGTCCTGGGTTACAGCAATTACACCATCGTCGTTGTTGCATCCGGCATCCATACTGGTTACAACTATCGGGTAAGAAATGTGAAGAAAAAACCTGTTTTCTGCCTGCGTAAACTGGTTTAGCAAAAACAGGTAATCGCCATCGCGCAGGTCGTGAAAAACTGCCTGCTGCCGGTCTTCCAAGCGTACTATAGAAGTAGGGTCAATATTATCTAATAAGGTAGCGCGGATAGAATAGAGGCCATTGCCTTCTGCCTTTATACCCAGCGGCACCACTGTACCGGGGGCAAATGCGCCATAACTGTTAGAAAAACAAGGAACCATATCGCCGCTGAAGGAGTAAATGTTTGGCGCCGACGAACTGGTGTCAAATACCTTTTGCCCATCTTCGGGAAAAACATACTGCCTTTCACCCAAATCAAGGGCTACAGATGTTTCGTCAAATATAGCTGTAGATACTTCGGTTATGCGCAACTTCACCTGCTTTTTGCCCGCCGCAAAAGCCTGCGCAGCAATAACAACTACCAGTAAAGCAAGAACCAGAAATTTCTTCATGTTGGGTATCAGCTATAGTTAAAACGTGTCCAATAGTGTTTAACTACCACAATCTACATCCAGATACGACAAATGTCAAGTACCGGATTGTTTGATTGTTGCAACAGCAAAGATAAAAACTAATTGAATTCTAACTATTGTGGCAGCCGGCCCGTAATAAGATCACTAATGTCTTCCAGGGTAAGGTCGTTGCGGGTTTCGCGGGTTTGGGTATCGCGCAGCCTGAAAAGGCCCGTATTCTTCTCATTATCACCTATTTCTACCAAATAAGGGATGTTTTTTTGCGCTACGTAATCAAACTGTTTCTGCTTTTTTACATTGCCCAAAAAGATCTCCGCCGGTATGTTTTCCCCACGCAACTTTTGCACTTGTTGAAAAGTAAATTCCTCCACACTTATATCGCGGGGCACAAATAGCACCTTAACCCCTTGTGATATAGTCGCGGGAAACAGCTTCAACTCTTCCATTACATCGTATATACGCTCTATACCAAAGCTGATACCCACACCGCTCATACCCTGTCCGCCAAACATCTCGGTAAGGTTATCGTACCGGCCACCAGAGGCAATGGAGCCTATTTTTATATCGTTGCACACTACCTCCCATATAGTACCGGTATAGTAGTTAAGACCGCGGGCAAGCGTGACATCAAATACTACGTTGGTAGCATTGGCATGTGCCAGCACAAAGTTTAGTTCATCCAATCCCTTTCTGCCTATCTCTATATCGGTAAAATATTGCTTTAACCCGGCGGTGGTTTTTACCTGCAAAAGCGTGGTAATCTTTCCTTTTTGTTCAGGGCTTAGGCTAAGTTTATCCAACTCATTGCTTACACCTTCTAAGCCAACCTTATCAAACTTATCTATTACAATAGTTATCTCGGTAAGCAACTCAGCACAGCCGGCATATTTGGTTAAGGCCTCCAGTATCTTCCGGTTGTTCACTCGTATGGTAGCATTCACGCCAAGCAGCGCATATACCTCCATATATATCTTAGTCAACTCTACTTCATTGAATAAAGAGGTGCTGCCTATTACATCAGCATCGCACTGGTAAAACTCCTGGTAGCGGCCCTTCTGTGGCCTATCGGCGCGCCAAACCGGTCCTATGTGAAAGCGCTTGAACGGAAAAGCTAAATCATCCTGGTGTTGTACTACATAGCGCGCAAGTGGCACTGTAAGGTCGTAGCGCAGCCCTTTTTCGGCAATAAGCGGAGTTACGTTCTGTACTGTCAGGCTATCTGCTTCTATTTTTTTGCTTCTCACCTCATTCAGGTAGTCACCGCTATTCAATATTTTAAACAATAGCTTATCGCCTTCCTCGCCATACTTACCGGTTAGCGTTTCCAGCTTTTCTATAGCCGGTGTCTCAATCTGTTCAAATCCGTATTTGCGGAAAACAGTTTTAATAGTATCGAATATATAGTTGCGCTTGGCCACCTCCGATGGTAAAAAATCGCGGGTGCCTTTGCTTAGCGCAGGCTTTATCTTTTTCACTTCACTCATAATTCAAAAATAGGATTGTTTGGAATATCTGGTGCGTCTTTGCGAGGAGTCCCGATGCTTTGATCGGGATGACGAAGCAATCTCCCGGCTACACATGGCTGCGTAAAGTTAAACGCGCTTGCTGATAGGGGGGGGATTGCTTCGCCACTCGCAGAGCCTCGTTCCTCGCAATGACGTCTTTACTTTTTATTATACTTCTCTATTATCTTATCCGTAGCCTTGTCGAGCATGAGGTATACATCTTCGTAATGCTGTTCGGTCAGGCTCCAGGGGTCGGGCACTTTTTGGTTTTTGCCGGGCTCTACCTCATTCATAATGTATAGCACCTTGGCAATCTCTGCTTCGCTTTTGGCCATGGTAACTACCGTTTCGTGGTTGCTGGCATCCATTACATATATCACATCGTAATACTCCAGGTCTTTACGCTCTATAGGGCGGCTGCGCTGGTAGTTTATATCTATACCATAGCGGCCCATTACCTTTATCGAGTTCTCGTTGGGTAGTTCGCCCTTGTGCCAGTCGCTGGTGCCGGCCGAATCAATTTCCCAATCCAGCCCCAGTTTCTCTACCTTGTGCTGCAACAAGCCATGTGCAATAGGCGAGCGGCAAATGTTGCCCAGGCATACCATCAATATCTTCATATTACCTTAGTTTATACAGGGCGAATAAAGCAAAACACGGCCGTATTTAAATTGTGTTTAAGAAGTATTTACATAACTCCCAAAGGTTTAAACCCTTTGGGGGTTATGTAATAGTTAAAACCTTGCCGGAGCAGCCCTTAAAATTTGAGCGCTCACATTTCTTACCTACTTTAGCACAAACACCCAGCTATGCCCAAATTTATCCTCATCATCCGCGAAGACCTTTCGCGCTATCCCATGCCGCAGGAACAATTGAATGCTATTATTGCCGAACATGTAAAATGGGCGCGCGACCTTACAGCCCGCGGTATATTTGTAGATGGCAACGGTATACAAAGCGACGGGCGGTTAATAGAAATGATAAACGGCGACCTGGTGGTGCAGCCCATCCGCGATGTACGCGAGGGTGTAGGCGGTTATTACATAATAGAGGCCCGCGACCTGCAGGCAGCTGTTGAAATTGGCAAGGAATGCCCGACGTACAAAGACGGCGATTTGTTGGAGGTGAGGCCGTTGGGAGGGTAGGTTGTCTGAATCAGGATTTGCAGGATTTTAGACTAAATAAGATACTCTGTGCTAATAAATTTCGGTCCGTGAGATTGGCAGCAAAACATCTAATTGTAATACGATGGTGAAAGCATTTGTAGAATATCAAAATCTGCGGTTAGTATGTTATATAGATAAATGTAAATACATATATTTACGTTGATGCTAAATTTCAAAAAGGCCTGAAAGGCCGATAAGCTAATAGCACAGGGCAACGCCCTGTGTAATTACAAATACAAACCACTAAGCCCTGAAAGGGCGCAATATTTTATGGGCCAGTCCATCGCTAAAAACTACTTGCACATAACCTTCAGTACCAAACACCGACAACCACTTATTGACGAGCAGATAGAAGCAGAATTACACTCATACATAGGTGGTGTTTGCAAAAACATGGATTGCCAGCCTATAACCGTAGGTGGTTACACCGATCATATACATTTGTTATGCCTTCTGTCGAAAAAGGTAACATTGGTAAAACTAATGGAAGAAATAAAAGGCGGTTCATCCAAATGGGTAAAATCCAAAGGCGATAGATATAACGCCTTCTATTGGCAAGATGGCTATGGCGCGTTCTCCGTTAACCCATCGGAGTTGGATGTGGTAATAAGTTACATTACTAACCAGAAAGAACACCATAGAACTAAAACTTTTCAGGAAGAGTACAGGGCATTTCTCACTAAATATAAAATTGAGTTTGATGAGCGCTATGTGTGGGAGTAAATATTGCGCCCTTGCAGGGCTTAATACAAAACCATTGATTACACAGGGCGTTGCCCTGTGCTAATAGATTGCGGCCCGTTGGGCCTGAATACCAATATAGTTAAATATACTAAGGACATTGGCATGTACTAATAGATTCCGACACGTTGGGTCTGCGTGCAAAAAATAGTTACCATGTGATATTATTGAAGATGGCATTAAATGGGAGGAACCCATTATTTGTTAGCATGCTATTGTAGCAAAACGTAAGTCCATATATTTAAATGTAACGCGTATGACTGTAAAAGGCCTGAAAGGCCCATTATCTAATAGCACAGGGCAACGCCCTGTGTAGATGTAAATACAAACCTCTAAGCCCTGAAAGGGCGCAATATCAGCAGGGCTTATTAGCCGCGCGTAATACTGCTGCTCAAAATAAACTTACCTGCCTTATTTGTGCCTTTGTTCTAAATTTTCAACTTCGCCAGTAATGAAGAACTGGAAAAGATATACGATAACTGCCGCTTTGCCTTATGCCAACGGCCCTAAACATATAGGCCACCTGGCGGGGGCTTACCTGCCTGCCGATATTTATGTGCGTTATTTAAAAGCTAATAAACGCGATGTGGTGTTTGTGTGCGGCAGCGATGAGCATGGCACGGCTATTACCTTTCAGGCCCTGCAGGAGAAGACTACCCCGCGCGCTATTATTGATAAATACCACGCGCTGATTAAGCAGAGTTTTGAGCAGTTGGGTATTGCCTTTGATATTTACCACCGCACCAGCGAGCCGCTGCACCACGAAACAAGCCAGGAGTTTTTTCTCGATTTCTACAACAAGGGATTGTTTAAAGAAATTACCAGCGAGCAGTATTACGATGAGGAGAAGAAGGTGTTTTTGGCCGACCGCTATATAATGGGCACCTGTCCTAATTGCGGCAACGAGCGGGCTTATGGCGACCAGTGCGAAAAGTGCGGTAAGTCGCTTTCGCCAAACGAACTGATAAACCCACACAGTACCCTTAGCGGGAAGGTACCGGTGAAGAAAGATACCAAGCATTGGTACCTGCCGCTGAATGACTATGAACCTTGGCTGCGCACCTGGTTGCTACGTGACCATGCCAAAGACTGGAGGGCCAATGTATATGGCCAGTGCAAAAGCTGGATAGAGGGTGGCCTGCAACCACGCGCTATGACGCGCGACGGCGAATGGGGAATTAAGGTGCCATTGAAGGATGCTGAAGGCAAGGTGCTGTATGTATGGTTTGATGCGCCTATAGGTTATATAAGTGCTACCAAGCAGTGGGCAAAAGATACCGGCAATAACTGGGAGCTATACTGGAAAGATAGCGACACACGCCTGATACATTTTGTGGGTAAGGATAATATTGTGTTCCACTGCATCATCTTCCCGGTGATGCTGCACATGCACGGCGATTATATAGTGCCGGATAACGTACCTGCCAATGAGTTTTTGAACCTGGAAGGCGATAAGATGAGCACCAGCCGCCGCTGGAGTGTAGAGATGCATGAGTACCTGGAGGATTTCCCCGGCAAGGCAGATGAGCTGCGCTATGTGTTGTGTTCTATTGCACCAGAAACCGCCGATTCGGAATTTACCTGGAAGGATTATAAAACGCGCGTGAACAGCGAACTGGTGGCTATATTCGGCAACCTGGTAAACCGTGTGTTGGTGCTTACCGAACAAAACTTTGAAGGCAAGGTGCCTAAGGCCGGCGAATGCGATGACCTGCGTAAAGTAATTACCGAACAGCGCGAAAAGATTAGCGCGGCGATAGAGAACTTTCAGTTCCGCGAAGCGCTGACAGAGATGATGAATGTGGCGCGCCACGGCAACAAAATGCTGACCGAAAAAGAGCCATGGAAGACAGCCAAAACAGATAAAGAAGCTACGGCCTATACGCTATACGATGGATTACAGATAGTGGCCAACCTGGCTATACTGTGCCGTCCGTTTTTGCCGTTTACATCGGATAAGCTTTTTGCGATGCTGAACCTGGACCCGAGTAACTATACATGGGCTGATGCAGGCCGGCAGGATTTACTGAAACCCGGCCACCAACTGGGAAAGGCAGAACTGCTATACCAGAAACTGGAAGATGATGTAATACAAAAGCAGATAGATAAACTGAATGCCAATAAAGTGGCAGCCGTAGAAAAAGAACCTAAAAAAGTGGAAACAAAACCAACCAGTACGGAAGCAGCGAAGGGAGAAATAGTGTACGATGATTTTGCCAAAATAGACATCCGTGTAGGCACCATATTAACCGCCGAAAAGGTAGAGAAAGCCGATAAGCTTTTGAAGCTAACGCTGGATATGGGCTATGAAACCCGCACGGTAGTTTCGGGCATTGCCGAGCACTTTAAGCCAGAGGATATTATAGGCACGCAGGTATCGGTAGTGGCTAACCTTGCCCCGCGAAAACTACGCGGCATAGAGAGCAAAGGGATGATACTAATGGCTGAAGATGAGGCGGGTAAA
>DATGXP010000810.1:0-4651 GCA_035298845.1 Chitinophagales bacterium | reverse complement strand
AAGATAGTCAAGAGCTTCTGCCTCGCTGAAGTAAAAGCTCCGCCCATACTCGCCGGCTAATGGGTCGTAATCCATCTTGCCCCAAAATTCAGGATTCGCTTTTAGTTCCACCATGTTGCTGCTGGTATCGTGCTCAAACACTTCAAAAAACCGGATGTCGAGGTTGTTAATAATATCCAGTTTCTGTTCATCGGTAGCTGTATCAGGTATGCTCACATCATCTTCCAGGTATTCATCTGCTTCATCAAGTGAAATTCTAAAATTCTGATGATAGTATTTTCTCAGCCATAAACGTATTTCATCTTCGTTCTTTGAGTGGTATATAAAATCATTTAGCCTGTTATACCCATCAATTTCATCGATGTTTAACTGGTTGCAAGCTTCGATAGCTTCTTCACGCGAATCGTATATGTTTTCAATAGCACCTGCACATTCTATATAGTAGTTTTCGTCGTTGTAGTTGTAGTTGTTGGCGCGTACTATGTATTTCATAAGGTTACTTGTTTTAGGTTTAAGTAGCTGGCTGGTACATCGGCTCCATTATCCATCCATAATTCAAATTTCATGTGCTGAAAGAGATGGTCGATATTCATCGAAAATTCTTTAAACTCTACTTCGCGCTTAAGCACTTTGGGCACAATAAAATTTATGAACCAGCTATTATGTGTTATAAGAAGGGCCTTTAGCTTTCCGGTAATAGTAAACGGGCTAAGTAATAATTCAGCCAGTTGCTTATCTCTTTTGTATTCTATATAAAAAGCATTCAGTTGCGCAGCATCTGCGGCACTATCATCTATAGCATTTACAAAATCTGCCAATGTGGGAATAAACTTGTTTTGAAAATCGGGCAGCAGATGGTCTTGCTCCAGCATATCTTTGATATTCACGCTACGGCGGTCGATATTGATTATCTGATGACCGAAAACAGGCGTGATAATATTGGTAATGGCCCAGTGGTTGTGTAGCAACCGATGCCTGTTATCAGCACATAATTGTTTGGTGCAATCCATAAACTCATGTATAGCCAGGTAATCTTCTGGTATACCGCCACGGCGCTTGGCCGAAATTTGTGCATGTGCGTATGGATTCAGGGGGAATATTTTAATACTAAAATATATAAAACTGATATACCGCCCTAGCTATTCCAAATCTCCCAACTCTTTCCAGCCTGTAGTTCCAGCATCTCTAAGCCATTTTTTGTTTGAGCACCTTGGGCTTTGCCTTTCTTTAAAAACTCTGTTTGGGCAGGGTTGTAAATAAGGTCGAACAGAAAGTCATTTTTAGATATAAGGTGGTAAGGTATATCCGGTGAAGCATTTACATCGGGAAACATACCCAGTGGAGTGGTATTGATGAAAAGGTTACCGGATTTCATTACAGCCGATACATCATTGTAGCTGATATTATCATCTGATGCATTGCGCGATACTTTTACAAAAGGGATATCCATTCTGTTTAAAACAAATTCTACCGCCTTAGATGAGCCACCGCTACCAAGTATAAAGGCTTGTTCAATACTTTTATTAAGGAATGGCGTTAATGAAATTTCGAAACCATAGTAATCGGTGTTGTATCCAATCAGCCTGTTATCGCTAAACTTAATACAGTTTACAGCGCCTATTTCTTTAGCCTCGGCAGAAAGATCGTGCAGGTAGGCTATGACGCTTTCTTTGTAAGGGATAGTCACGTTCAGGCCTATCAAATCAGGTATAGAAGAAATTAGTAAGGGAAAATCTTTAATAGTTTGTAGTTCGAACAAACGATAGCGGCAACCGCTTAATTGTTCGCGTTCAAATTTCTCTTCAAAATATTTTTTGGAGAATGAGTGCGTGAGGGGTTTGCCTATCAGGCCGAATTTCCTCATGCCTTTTTGCTCTGAAACTTCTCTTTGAACATGCCATAGGCGATAGGCAACACCGATATGAAAATGATGCCAAGCACTACAAATTCGAAATTCTTTTTTACAGGCTCGTAATTGCCAAACATGTAGCCCAGGCAGGTAATACTAACTACCCACAGCACCGCGCCGGCTATGCAGAAAGTAATATAGCGGCCGTAGTTCATATTGCCGGCACCGGCCACAAAAGGGGCAATGGTGCGCACAATAGGAACAAAGCGGGCCATGATAATAGTTTTGCCTCCGTGCTTTTCGTAAAAGGCCTCCGTTTCGGTAATGTATTGCCGCTTAAAAAACAGTATTCTGTCTCTTGCCTTTATCTGCTTACTGAAAAAATGCCCTACAAAATAATTCACATTATCGCCCAGTAAGGCAGCGGTTATCAGCAGGGGGATTATAATGGCAATATCCAGCTTGCCGGTAGCGGCTGCCAGGGCGCCGGCGGCAAACAGCAGCGAATCGCCGGGTAAAAGGGGCATTACTATCAGGCCGGTTTCTACAAATACTATTACAAAAAGAATAACATAGGTAAGTGTGCCGTATTGGGTTAGCAGGTCTGCCAGGTGTTTATCCAGGTGCAGAAAGAAATCGAGTGCAAATTTGATAAATTCCATAGCGGGTAAAAATAAAAGAAATGTTGACAGGTAAAAGTGCCGCATTATACAACCAATCAGCCCGAAAAATTATCTTTAAGGCAGTTTTCAGAACGCACACATGAAACATTTTTACTTATTGGTTTTTCTTTTGGTCTTTTCATTGCATGCATACCCGCAGGGGCAGGCCAATATCTGGTATTTTGGTGCCCTGGCTGGGCTCGATTTTAATTCGGGTACGCCGGTAGCACTAACCGATGGGGCACTTTCTACCTTTGAAGGTAGCGCAAGCATAAGTGACCAGAATGGTAATCTCTTGTTTTATACGGATGGCATTCGTGTTTGGAACCGAAACCACGTTCAGATGCCCAATGGGTTTGGTATGCTGGGTGACCCCTCCTCTGCCCAATCGGCCCTTATAGTACCAAAGCCGGGCAACCCTAACTGGTATTATGTTTTTACAGTAGCCGCTTCGGGCGGGGCCGGCGGATTTTGCTATAGCGAGGTGGACATGACGCTTAATGGTGGCCTCGGCGATGTGATTGCTGCTACTAAAAATACACTCTTATTTACTCCATCGGTAGAGAAATGTACCGCTGTAAAACATGCCAATGGCTTATTTGTGTGGGTTATTGCACATGGAATTAATGATAATATATACCACGCTTACCTGGTGGATTGCAGCGGGGTAGGAGCAGCGGTAAACTCGGCTGTGGGGCAAACAGAAGGCTGGCCCGGATGGGGCTACCTTACGGCATCGACGGATGGGCGCAAGTTAGCGTCGGCTATGCGTACTGTGGGTTTTGAATTGCTCGACTTTGATAATGCTACGGGAGTTGTTTCAAATCCTGTTTTCTTGGGCAACCCCAACGAATGTTATGGCGTTTCTTTTTCGCCCGATAATAATGTGTTGTATGGTTTGAAAATTAACGATGGGAGCGTTTGGCAATGGAATCTGCAGGCCGGTACACCGGCGGCTGTTATAGCCTCTATGATAAATATAGGCACTGCGCTGGGTGGTGGATACCGGGGCGGAGCAATGCAGATAGGCCCTGATGGCCGGATATATTTTACTGAGTATCTAACGCCCTGGCTGGGTGTTATAAACAACCCTAACCAGGTAGGCCCCGGATGTGGCTTTACCAATAATGCTATTGATTTGCTGGGCCGGAATTCATCGCTGGGGCTGCCACCATTTATTCAAAGCTATTTCGATACTACGGACCTGATAGTATATGCAGAGCCAGCCTGCGTAAATACGCCTACGGCTTTTTCTATAAGTGGTAATACAGGCTACCTGGATTCGGTAAAATGGAATTTTGATGACCCTGCCAGCGGTGCACAAAATGTATCCACCTCACTTTCGCCGGCACATACTTTTTCTGCAATGGGTACTTTTAATGTAGAAATGATACGCTACCTGAGTTGCGTGGCCGATACCAGCTACCGGTTGGTTACTATCGGCGGTTACGGGCAATCGGCGCAAAGTATTACCCTTTGCCCTAACGGTTCATTTATACTGCCTGATGGCAGTGTGGCCACTGCTGCCGGTACGTATATCGATACCATACCTTCGCCGGGCCGGTGCGATAGTATAGTAACTACCACTATAACTGTAGCGCAAATAGCGGTAAGTGCTGGTAACGATGTGGCTGTTTGCAACGGAGCCTCTACACAGTTAAACGCCACCGGTGGGCTCATTTATTCGTGGACCCCGGCTAACACCCTGGATAATCCTAATATAGCTAACCCTGTTGCTACACCTGCTGCTACCACTACGTATGTTGTATCTACCCAGGTGCCCGTAGGTAATTCTATAGTTAACGGAGATTTCAGTGCCGGCAATACCGGCTTTTCATCCTCGTATAATTACACCACCAACAACACAACGGAAGGGCAGTACTACGTAGGCCCTAATGCTGCTGCCTGGAATGGCGGCATGGCCAGTTGTGGCGACCACACAACGGGCAGCGGAAATATGTTGTGCGTGAACGGTGCCGTTACTGCCAATCAAAGTATATACTGCGAAACCGTTACGGTAGAACCTAATACCAGCTATGCTTTCTCCACATGGCTGATGACTTTATCGTTAGGTAACGAAGCGAGATTGCAGTTTTCTATAAATGGCAGTTTGCTGGGCTCAGTATTTACTGCGCCTGCC
>DATGXP010000809.1:0-1937 GCA_035298845.1 Chitinophagales bacterium | reverse complement strand
TTTCACCCGCCATTACTTCCTTCCATTCAATTTTCTTTTTGCCTTTGTAGGCTGTTTCTACTGCTGCATCTAATACGCGCACAGATGCACGCCAAATATCTGCTCCTGTTCCGTCACCTTCTATAAAGGGGATGATAGGTTGGTCCGGAACTTTCAGTTTTCCTCTGCTAATGGTTATTTTTTCTGCCATAATGTTTTGTTTTTTGATTTTTAAGCACAACAAACCAAACTGATTTTTTCTAAATCGCAAACTTTAGGGCGATAATCAGGCAAAATGGCGTTAAATCGGGTTAAAATAAAAGTAGGTAGGTTTCAGCTTCGTTAAAAACGACAGGGTAAAACCCGCTCAAATATTAGGCAATCAGTCTTTTTTTGGGCCTCGCCCATATCTTAAATTTTATAACGTTTCGCCGCCGCCTTAATTCTCCTTCACTTTCAGGCCATGTGGTTAAGAATGATTGTTTTGTATTTCCCGCATTTTTCTATTTTTATTTTGCTTACTAAAACAAAAAGAAACAAATGAAAAAGAACGTATTACTGCTGGCGGCCCTGGTTTGCATGGTTGCTTTACAGGCACAAGATTCGCACAAAGTGTTCAGCAGCCCTACTATAGGCTGGCTGGGTATCGATTTTCGTAATGCCAAGATGATTGGCTTTGGCGATGAGTCTCCCCACAAAATAAAAGATGAGTATTTCAAAGCATGGAACGATGTAACTATCGATCTGGATATAGCCAAGATATTTAAAAAGAACTCGGCGTTTAAAGACCCAAATGGCACGCAAAAGCTAAACCTGGCCCGCGAAACCGGCGGATTGAAAGCATCAGAAGCAGTTGAATTTACGCCTGAAAAAATTGAAGAAATTGCAGCTACCGTACCTGTAGGTTTAAAAAAAGATGGCCTGGCAGTAGCCTTTATTGTAGAGAGCTTTAACAAAACCACCGAAACAGCTACAGTGCATGTTACATTTATAGATATAGCTACACACAAAGTGCTGTGGACTAAAAAGCTGACCGGCAAAGCCAGCGGCGGCGACCCTAAAAAAGCATGGGCTGCAGCGTTAAAAGATATCTTCAGCCAGATAGACAAAAAGGAATTTACTAACTGGAAGAAAGAAGCAAATTACTAAATCATCGAGATAGAATTGTACAACTTCCGAAGGTTTTTCAGCTTCGGATGTCTATAAAACAAGAGCGCCTGTTTCTTCATCGAAACGGGCGCTCTTGTTTTTACTCTTAGCTCAAAAAACAAAGAGCACCGCGGATTAGGCAGTGCTCTCGTGAAAATTGGTTTTACCCGTTTTTCAAAAACTTTAGTTGCGCGTGTTTATTCTTACAAAGTCAAGACCATTTTCGTCTTCAATAAGAATGTAGCGGAATGTGCCGGTTGTTTTGTTGTTCGCTTTCATGGTATATGTTTTTAGGGTTTAATTAATTTATCGTTCTGCTGTTGTAATTCCAAACGCCGTGCCGAAACGTCTTTGTTGGCCAAAAGCACTTTTATTTCAATATACTCTCCCCAAATTGGGGAAATTCTGTTCGTTGTTCTTATAAACTGTTACTTTTTTGGGGTAATTGTATTGTATCTGCAGATACAAACTATATGATAAAGCAAACGATGGCAGTTATTGCTACGCTTTGGGGCCTCTTTGCTGGCTCGCAACCCACAACTACCTTTGCGGTTAGCCGTACGGCACAAAACCAAGTTGTAGATACTTCTTTTTTTAAGTTTAAAACCATTGAAGAGGCCTTGGGGTTGCCACCTGCTTATACGGTGAAAGAATACTCGATTATCTTCTCAAGTAAAGGCGAGATATTCAAATCATCCTATACGTGGCAATCTGATAAATTGCAATGGTGGATGAACAGAGCTAAGAAAGGCGATAAACTTACAATTGATGGGATAATAGTTGAGAAAGATGGTATCCGCAAAAAGCTA
>DATGXP010000808.1:0-5233 GCA_035298845.1 Chitinophagales bacterium | reverse complement strand
CGATACGTTGCTTAGCATTTTGCTAATCTCTATCTTTTTATCGCGTCTTCGTATTTTTTGCAGGGGATGGTCTGCCCTGTCGTCAAGCAGGTCGTCGGGGTTCCATTCAAAAAGGTCGTTCGGGGTGCAGTTCAGCACCGTACACAGCCGCTCAATATGGTCCAATCGAATGTGATCTACCTTGCTGTTTTTGTATTTGTGCGCAGTAAATGGAACAAAGCCATTTTTTACCAAAAATTTGTAAGGCTGGTCTATTCCCCGCGCTGTAAATATGCGTTGTAGGTTTAATTGAATCATAATCGCTCCGTTGGTTGTTAGATGTTGTCCGGCGGCGAAAAAGCAAACTCTGAATTGTTTTTAGTGCAATTGTTTCTAACAGATGTGAATAACTGGTTGGGGTATTGCGTTGTATAGGGCGATTTTACAATGCTCTATGTTGAAAATGCAATTTACGGTAACAATAAAACAAACTGTTTGGAATTTAGAATAGAAAAGACATAAAATGCGAATAGAGTATTTTGCTTTATTTGGACATAGTTATTGTATAAACAGTGTATATATGGACTTAAAGTCCAATATTTAACATTTGTAATTCTGAGTTGTAGTATAGAATATATTGAAAATAATGCAATCTATATATCTGTTATTTCAAATTAAAAATTGGATTTTGATGGTATTAGATTGATATTAGGAGTTTAATTATAAATACTACAAAGTTGCACAAATCACAATTGCTGGTATATGATTGATATATAATCACTAACTGCTTTGCACACATGACTATTGGCTATTATTACTGCTATAAACAAAATCTTTAATTACAATAACTCAATATTTTATACATAAAATACAAATTACTTACTCGAGTTTGCAATTTTAATTGCCAAAATAACAATGAGTTTTGTGTGTCAGGGCTTATGGCGCAAAGCATTCAAATCAATCTGAGCCCTTGATTTGGTGCCGGATGGTTTATTGGTAGAATGGCTTTAGCAGACCTTGTTTGTTTGCAAATGGCTCTAATTCCGCGTAAGTAATTAAAATATCCATAATAGCGGTCGCGTAGGTGTCCCCTGCAAACAGTACTTCAATTCCCTTGTCACTCAAACTAAATTGCAGGCCTTTTAGCTGGCGCAGGTAATGTTGGCGGTCAAAATCAAAGTCCCGAAACCTTTCGGTAAGCTTATGCATCAACAAATCCTCGAGCGATGACAGGCGGTCAGGTCTTATAAAATTGCGGAAGTTGATTTGCTGGCCGGTAAGTGCATTATAGTTAAGGGTATTAAACTCTGTCCAGCCGTGAGCCGCACCTTTTTCATAAATATATGCCGTGGAAAAGATGCTGATAAACCCGTGTTTGGCATAAACCACTTTGCATTTAGGAGAATATTCGGTTGTTTGCTCATACCCATGCGCCGAGCGGATATAGTTGCGGGCATACAAAGTAAGCACCTCGTTTATCGTTTTCTCTGCCTTTTTGTTGGGTAGCTCTACCTCATCCCAGGGGACTATAAAGGTTGCACCGCTGTCGCTTTTAAATCTCTGCTGTTTATGGATAACGCGGATATGATCGGTTTGTGCGGTAACCTGTAACGTAAATAACAGAAACAGAAAGGAGAGGAGGCGCATACCGGCAAAAGTAGAAAATGATAATGTTCCGCTTGCTTATTTCTTATCTTCCATTTTCTTTTCGCTTGCCTTCTTTTTTTTGCCTCCTTTATCATTATCGGCCTTTACGGCTTCCCTGTTTTTCTTTATGCCCTGCATTCTATCTTTAAATTTTTGGGCTGGCTTGCGGGTGTCAACCTCAGCAGGTGAATGGATGTTTATTTCATAATCCAGTGAGGGGTTCAGTGCGTCAATAAAACCATTGCGTAGCAGGGCAAAAATGGTGTAAAGTATGTTAGGCTTAGGGTCGGTAAATCTTCCTTCAATCGGTATTTTAGTAGCCAGCTGGTCTTCGGGCTTATTTTTAAACACCCATACTACCGCGTCGAGAATACCCTCCCATAACTTTACAAGTACGTTTTCATCTTTATCGTCGGGGCCAAGCATCTTTAAATCTTTCATAAGCGGTTTCGCATATCCCTTAAAAGCGCCGTCTTTTGCAGCTACTTCTGCATATACACCAAAGGTCCCGGTCTCCACCGTAAATTTTCCGTAGGCCTTAAAAAAATTATTTAGCGAAGGGAGGTTCAGGTCTTTCACCTCTGCCTGTACATCAAATGTTGGCTCATCAGCCAGCAGGTTCAATTTGGTATCAATATGCACGCTGCCTCCGTAAACGTTGGCATCAACTAAAATTGTTGAGGGCAAAACCTGAATAGGGTCTACAGTATTCTGTAGGTTTTCAGCTTTTACGTTAATGTTTGTCATGGCAATATCAACTAAAGGCGAAGATGTAAGGTCTTTATAGTGGACTGAGCCATTTTCAATCTCTACTATATTAACATCCAGGGGCATACCTACATCCAGCAATTGCTTAAAGGTAGTTGTATCCTCTACCACCTGTTTCGGCT
This sequence comes from Chitinophagales bacterium, assembly GCA_035298845.1. GTDB lineage: Bacteria > Bacteroidota > Bacteroidia > Chitinophagales > LD1 > Bog-950. The sequence goes on along the minus strand of DATGXP010000808.1, from coordinate 2,717 downwards.
CTACTTTATCTTTGGTAAAGGCAACTACAGGGGTTTCAAAATACAATTCGCCCACCACCTTGCCATGCAATAGTGCGCCTCACTCTAATGAAAGGTCAATCAGGTCAACAGAAACAAAAGGGGTGGCTTTCTTTAGCACTGAATCCATTTTATCTAAATAGAAACCCTCTACCTGGTAAGCTCCACGGAAAAACGAAAAGTGTATAGCATCTACGTGCCCCACGTAGCCAGGCAGTTTACCACCCAGGTAGTCGTTGGCTACATATTTAGCTACCGGGGGCAGGGCTATTCGTATGGCTATAAGCAATACCGCAATTACCAGCAAGGTTATAACCCATCCTTTGCTCAGCGCAGCGCCGAACCTTCCAAATTTTCCTATATTGTTCATGGTAGTGGTTTAGGGTACTATGCGGTTACTGTATACCCAGTTTCTTTTGGCAGGTATACACATGGTCTACATGTTTGCGCAACTCAGGCAACATACCGGCTGACCATTCTTTAATGTCCTGGTCGCGTGAATCGGAGGTTTCCTTTTCAAATTTGCCAATGGCATCCTTATGGGCTTCTATTAACTTTTCGCAATAGGCTTTATTAAAATCGTTACCCGATTTTGAGCTTAGGTCAGTATATACTGTGTACGTATCGCTGGTTATGGAGTCGGGCACTGTAACCTGTTTGGTTTTGGCAAGATCGCGTGCTTCTTTCAAAGCCTTGGTATGAGCTTCTACCATCATTTTTCCCAGGTCGCGCACTTCCTTCGAGTTGCTTCTTTCCATAGCAAGTGAACCAAGTTTTATCTCCTGCAGGCTGGCCGCGGTTGCATCTACCAGAAACTGAGCATCATTCTCCTGCTTTTTATTCTCAAATTTTGTGTCGTTTTGCTCTGTTGCAATTTTTGCGGTATCCTCTGTGCTGTTGCCGGGTTTGTTATTGCACGACAAAGCAATAACGGAGCTGGATATAACAGTTAGCATAAACATGCCAGTAGCAAGCAGTGTTGATTTTTTCATTTTTGGTGGTTTATATTGATTTGAATAGGCTAACTGATACCAAAAGGCCTGCCAAGCACTGACAGTCAGGCGTACCCATATTACCATGATACGAATGGGGAAGACTTTCCCGTTATTGGGTCTTAGACGACATGGTGTTGCCTTTATACACTACTGATAGTACCAATATGGCAATGTTGATGCCTACTGAAATAGCGTTGGAAAGCACAATGATGTAATCCTTCTTTAATATGCCGTAGGTTAACCACAGGCATAGGCCTGTTATAAGCGCAGCGAGCATTGGGATAGAAATGTTTTCTGCGGCCTTCTCTTTAGCTATTTTGATAAGTTGTGGCAGCATGCAAAATGCACTGAGTGCACTTGCGGCTATGCCTATTGCTAGTATTACTGTTTCTGGTTGCATACCAGTGATAAGCAAAAAGAATTCCGTATTGTTTCAGACTATTCCATCCTCAGCACTTTTTTATATTTAATCACACCGCCACAATCTAAGCGAATGAGATAATTTCCGTTAGGTATGTTTGCCCGGTCAAGGTCAAGCACACTTACGTAACTGCCCGGTTCGCGGGTGCCTGCCTCGAATGCATAAACTACCTTACCCGTTATATCCAGCACATCTATTTTTACGGGACATTTAGTCAACACGGTATATCCAACACCTGTCCATTCACGGAAAGGATTGGGATAAACATAAAAGTGGTCAAAGGCTGCTTGTTCTTCGGTAAGTCCTGTAAAGCTTTGTTTAACAATGGTGAATTTATCTAACACCTGCCCGGTATGGGTAAGGTATTGGCCATCTAACCTGTTGCCGCTTACATCAAAAATGAAGGAGCCGTGACAGGTATCACAAGTATGCCCATAGTAAATTGCCGGGTGGTCAAAAGATGTAACATCGTTTCCGCCACTGCCGTTACCAGCCAGCACATACACCGCACCTACACCTGCAAAAGGCCCATCGGTATATTTTATGTACGGTCCGTCAAAATTTTCATTACCGCTATTTCCATTAATCATCATTGCCGGGGTAAATGTGTTTTTATAGCCGTAGTGGCCATTGATGAGATAACTGCGCTGGTAGTTATGGTCGTGGCCTGTGAGAACCAAATCAATGCCGTATTGCTCTATAATAGGATTAAAGTGGGTGCGGGCAGCAATACAAAACTGCTGTATGCCGTCGTCGGTAAAGTTATCCTGCCCGCTGTACGGGCACTGGTGCCATACAGCCACTTTCCATTTTTTGGTGGTGGCAGCCAGGTCGGCCTTTAGCCATTCAAGCATAGGCGATGTAAAGGTGCTGCTGGTATTGAGCAGCCCCATCCAGTTATAAGCGGAGTTAAGGGAGCCTAACTCTGAGTTAAGCACTACAAAATGTATATCGCCGTAATCGAAAGAGTAAAATAATTTACGGTGCGATGCTACCCCACCCAGTTCTCCTTCGGTAGGCGGGTCTATTATGTTCAGGTAAGGGCCTGTGTGTATTTCGGGGTCCTGGTTGCAGAAAGAAGGTTGCCAGGGGCATATGCTGTTGTAATCATGATTTCCTGAAGTAGAGAAAAACGGAAGATTGGTAAATACATTGCCGAAACAATTTACTGTATCAAATACATTTTGCTGAAACTCTGCCTCGGTGCCGTCCTGGTAGGCATTATCTCCTAACCAAAGTTGAAAATCGGCCCGGCGATTATTTGTGAAATTGAGATAAGATTC
>DATGXP010000807.1:0-3187 GCA_035298845.1 Chitinophagales bacterium | reverse complement strand
GCCCAAACCCGCCGACTGATGGAAGTTTGTGCCATGCGCAAAACACCGGTAATCGTATTTATCAACAAAATGGATCGCGAGGGCCGCGACGCTTTCGACTTGCTGGATGAAATTGAAAAAGAACTGAAGATACGTGTTCGGCCGCTATCGTGGCCTATTAACCGGGGTAGTTTGTTCAAGGGTGTATACAACCTGCACAAAAAATACCTGAACCTGTTTAAGCCCAGCACCACGAAAGTAGCCGATGAGGTATTGCACATAACCGATATCAACGACCCCGCACTGCAGAACCTGGTAGGGGAAAAGGATGCCGCCCAGCTGCGTGAGGATGCCGAAACGCTGGAGATAGTATACAATAATTTCGATGTGCAGGAATATCTGAAAGGCAACCTGGCACCGGTGTTCTTTGGCAGCGCGGTTAACAACTTTGGAGTGCAGGAGTTGCTGGAAACTTTCCTTGAGATTTCGCCCACCCCGCGCGGCCGCGAAACCGACACGCGCTTTGTAGAGCCGGAAGAGAAAAAGATGACCGGCTTTATATTTAAAATACACGCCAACCTGGACCCTAAGCACCGCGACCGTATTGCATTTATGCGTATTATAAGCGGCAAGTTTCAGCGCCATACCTATTACCACCATGTGCGGTTAGAGAAGAACTTCCGCTTTAGCACACCGGTTACTTTTATGGCACAGGAGAAAAACATAGTAGATGAAGCCTACCCCGGCGATGTAGTTGGCTTATACGATACCGGTAATTTTAAAATTGGCGATGTACTTACCGAAGGCGAAGATTTCCGTATCAAAGGCATACCAAGTTTTTCACCCGAGATATTTAAAGAGTTGGTGAACACCGATCCCATGAAATCGAAGCAGTTGGAGAAAGGTATTATGCAGCTTACCGATGAAGGAGTAGCGCAGCTGTTTACCCAGCAGCCCGGCAACCGTCGTTTTGTAGGTGCGGTTGGTGAGCTACAGTTTGAGGTTATACAATACCGCTTGCTGCACGAGTATGGCGCCAGTTGCCGTTTCGAACCTATAAACATGACCCGTGCCTGCTGGTTGCGCTCAGATAACCAACAGAAGCTTGATGAGTTTATCCGCTTTAAGCACAGTAGTGTAGTGCGCGATAAAGATGACCATCTTGTATACCTTGCCCCAAGCGATTGGTTCCTGAAAATGGAGCGCGAGAACAACCCTGACATAGAGTTCCATTTCAACTCGGAGTTTAAAACCGAGGTGGCTGAGTACTAAAAAATATAGCAGCTGCAATCAAACACAATTAAGACCCCGATAAATAGTTAACACCGATTATTTATCGGGGTCTTCTATATCTCTTATATACCGCACCATTATAGGGTGTAAGTGGCTATCTCATAATACGGGCTACAACTTGTTACAACTAATAGCCAAAATGGCATTGTAATATCTTCAAAGGGATTTACCAATAAGACCAAAATGAACACCCATGATTTTAATCAGTATTTGGCTTTTAACACAAATAATAATTTTAGTGTATACAGCATTAACCTTAAAACTATCCGTAGATGAATATGTGGGCCCACAAAAAAATCCTGTTTAGCGCGTTTTCCGCATTTTTATTATTTGTAGCCCTGTTTGTAGCCGTAGTATACCATAGCCATATAACGACTACCGAAATTAATAAGGCAGATAAGAATACCCTTGTTGTATTAAAAGCCACCGAGGAGGTTTTTAAAGACATGACTAACCTGGAAACAGGTTACCGGGGATATATATTAACCTCTAACCCTATCTTTTTACAGCCCTATCAGCAGGCGCTGAGCGAATATGAGGTCCATCTGGCCGAGCTTAATAAGGCAGAACTGGATGAAAAAAATCAGCAAAAACATGTTGTCCGCCTGGCTGTACTGGCCCACACCCAGATACAAGCAGCCAAAGAGTTAGTAACCAAAAAGCAAAAAGGTAAAGTCAGCGAGACCGGCTTAAAACAAGCACTGGTAAAAGGTAAAGAAACAATGGACAGCATAAGACAAGTGGCCAGCCTGATAGAAAACCACGAACGTGTAAACCTGGCCATGTATGATAAACAAAAGGCAGAAAATGCAAGGAATGCTTTTTTTCTGGTACTGGTGTTTTCACTTATTGCGTTGCTGGTATTTATAGGGTTTTCGGTTACTATTAATAAGAATGTAAACATGCGTATAAAGGCCGAAGAAAAGCTGGTGAGTATGAACCGCCAGCTTGAACAAAAGGTAGCCGACCGCACACTTCAACTACAAAACGCCAACGATTTACTTTCTAATATACTAAACCGCATATCGGACGGTTTTGTAGCGCTGGATAATAACTGGTGCTATACGTATGTAAACAAGGTGGCCGGGCAATTGCTTAACCAGCCCCCGGAAAGCCTACTGGGCAAAAACATGTGGGACTTGTTTCCCGAAGGCAAGCAGACTCCTTTTTACCAGATATACCTGAATGCTATGGAGAAACAGGAGGCCTGCAGAATAGAAGAGTATTTTACCCCATGGGATGTGTGGCTGGAGAACCACCTGTACCCATCGCCCAATGGTATATCTATCTACTTTTCGGATATTACCCAAAAGAAGAAGGCGGAGCAAAAGCTGGAAGAAAATGAGCGTAACCTGAAGCAGGCCGAACTGGCTGCCAGATTTGGCCACTGGAAATTGGTGGTGGATGAAAAAACCGCATACTGCTCGGATGGCGCGCGCATAATATATGGTGTAGATAAAAATGTATTTACCAGTGAAGAAGTAATGAGTTTCCGCCTGCCGGAGTATAACAACATGCTGAATGAAGCCATGCGAGCGCTTATAGAAGACAACAAACCATTTAATGTAGAGTTTAAAATAAAACGGCAGAGCGATGGGGCCATTGTGGATGTGCAATCGGTAGCTGAGTACAATGCTGCCGAGCGTACGGTGTTTGGCGTAATAAAAGATATAACAGCCAGTAAAAATACGGAGCGCGCCCTGAAACAGGAGAAAGACCTATCAGAATCTATTATCAATAGTTTGCCGGGCGTGTTCAGCATGTTTGATGATAAGGGGCGGATAGTAAGATGGAATAAAAACTGCGAAACGATAAGCGGATATACGGCAGCAGAGATCAGCAAAATGACGACCCTTGATTTTATTGACCGTGACCATATGGATGTGGCGAGAGAGAAGCTGGAAAGTGCTTTTAA
>DATGXP010000806.1:0-3332 GCA_035298845.1 Chitinophagales bacterium | reverse complement strand
GCTGGTTTCCTACCAATAAATAATTACTGCCTCCCTCCGGGTCGTACTCTACCTGCAGATACTTGGAGTTAATACCCCAATTGATAGCTGCAAAATCGCCAACCAATACCTGCCCATCGCCAACAATACCGCTAAACAACCCAAACTGGTTTGTAGTAAATAATTGTTTCTCCTGATACAACATAGGGCCCGTAGCAGATATATCGCGGATAGTGAAGCGTACTGAAATATTCTGGTTAACCAGCGGCTGCCCCGCAACGTTGCGTGCTGCCGCCTGGTAGTTAAACTTATGTGGTGCCTGTGCAAATAAATTTGCCGCGCAAGTAAAAAGTATAATAAGCGAATAAACGTGTTTCATAATTTCTGCATGATGTATTCCACAGCTAAGTTACACATACGCTTTACACTTTGCTTAGTTTGAGCAGAAGGATTAAAATAAGGTTAGAATACAATTGTTAACGACTTGTATACCACTGATAACCTGAATGTTAGCCGTTTATTGGTGAGCTGCCAATTTGGCGTCTAGAATCACAGCACCCTGAGGATTTAGGTGGTCGAAGTCAACGAACATATCATCGTTAAATGCAGGGTCGTTGTAAAAATCGAGGTATATAAGTTTATTGGAAGTAACAAAAGAGTCAACTATTTGTTTTGCGCTGGCTACATTTTTTTGATTGGAAGAACCTTTGTAACATTCTGTTTTAGGAGGATTGAAAAAAATCAATTCGATATTATTCTTTTTGCACACATCAACTATTGTTTTTAAGTAATTCAGGTTCTCGGATATATATTTCTCTTTATACTTTAAAAGCGTGTGTTCTTCGGCACGTTTGCGGCACATAAACGGGTCCAGTTTTTTGTGTGCAACAGCAGGAACTGCCACTGGCGATGAAGCCGGAACCGATGTGTCTATCATTTTGCTGGTATCAGATGCAGCTATAGGAGCAGAAGTAATTGGTATAAAATTAACGGGTTTCTTTTTTTTAGGAGTTAAAAATAAATAAGCCATATCGCGATTGGCCCTGAAAAAATGAGACCTGCTCATTAAACGGTTAGTAAGGTTATCGTTATACATTTCGCCGGTAAAAGGAAAATACTCGCGATCGTATTTCTCATCGCCATTTTTAACCTGGTTGTAGCCTACTAAATCATAATCCAGCCCCATGTATATGCGTTTTAATTTAGGGCTCTTGGGTACTACTGTTTTAATTACAGTATACATTCTGAATATATCCTGCCCGCCTATCGACATGTTGGCAACCTCTGGCACACCATCGTCGTAAAGATCGCGAAAAACACCTACATGTGAATTGCCGATATACAGGCGCTCTATCGTGTTGACCTTATGGTAATATGTATTGAAGAGATAATCGGCAGTAGAGCCTGCATTGCGGTAAGCAAACTCTAAGGCAACTGCCATCAACACACAAAGTGCTAACCACGAAAAAACGAACTTTGCAAAACGCATGACTTAAAATTGAAAATAAATGAACGACTGCTCCTCGAAAATGCCAAATACATAAATACACAGAAACAGCAGGGCGCAATACACAACGTCTATGAGCATTGGCCGCGGCCCTTGCGGTAAAATTTTGTTTTGCCATTGCTTGTAAAATACAAACTCAATGGCAAACATTATTGTTAATGAGATTACACAGCTAAGGTTAAAGAATGTGCTAAACATAGGTATGCCGAATAATATACCCGGTTCTATCTGCGTAGTATTTTTAATAATGGTAAAAGCATCCTGCACGTTTTCGGCTCTGAAAAATACCCAGGCCAGCATTACCAGCACCATAGTAAAAGCCCACTCCGCACCTGTAATTAAAAAACGGACAGGGTTAAGTTTATTCTTTAGGCTTTCCTGAAAACTATTGGTAAGGTGCCCAAACACCTGGTAAGTGCCATGCAAAGCCCCCCATATCACAAATGTCCAGTTGGCACCATGCCACAAACCGCTAACAAGAAACACAGCAAAAACATTAAAATACCAACGAGGTTTAGAAACCCTGTTGCCTCCTATGCTGATGTAAAAATAATCGCGAAACCAGGTGGAAAGTGATATATGCCAACGGCTCCAAAATTCTTTAATGGAGGTTGAAATATAGGGCACATTGAAGTTTACCATTAACTCTATGCCCATAATGCGTGATGCGCCTAAAGCTATATCCGAGTATCCTGAAAAATCGCAATAAATCTGGAAGGTAAAAAAGATGATTGCCCATATTACCGTAATGCCATGGTACTGGCTGGGTTCGCTGAATACCACGTTTACAAATATAGCCAGGCGGTCGGCCACTACCATTTTTTTTACAAAACCCCACATCATTTGCTTAAGGCCCGAAACAACACGGTCGTGGTTAAAATCATGTTTTTCGTAAAACTGGTGTAATACATTTTGTGGGCGCTCGATAGGGCCGGCTACCAACTGAGGGTAATACATTACATACAGCGCATAGGTAATAAAATTGCGCTCGGCTTTTTGGTTGCCCCTGTACACCTCTATGGTGTAACTCATAGCCTGAAAAGTATGAAAGCTTAACCCTATGGGCAGCAATATTTGCAAATAAGGGATAGGGTTTTCTACACCAAAACTTTGCAGCAGCACCTCTATGTTGCCATTAATAAAATTGAAATACTTAAAAATTGCCAGTACCGCTATATTGGCTACAAGGCTCCACGATAGATAGAACTTACGCCGCGGGCCCGATGCTTCGGAAATAAGTATACCGGCGTAGTAATCTATAATAATGGTAAAGAAGAGAATGAGAATGTAAACCGGTTTGAAAAACATATAAAAGAAGCAGCTGGCTGCCAAAAGCATCAGCACTCTTCTTTTGTATGGTAACAAAAAGTAGAGAATAGTTACAACCGGAAAAAAGATGAGAAAGGGTAACGAGTTAAATAGCAAATCGCACGGTTTTGGGTTCTGATCAATTACTGGTACGGCATAAATCTAAAAGGATTTTGCAAACCGTAGAAATTTGGTTACTAGGGTTGGCGCTTATCGGGGTGGTGAGGTGCCATCATGCGTAAGGCATCGCCTATTATTTCGTCAAACTTTTGTTGCTGCGCTGCATTGCAAATAGTGCGTACCTTTTTAAAATTGTAAAAAGTGGCCAGTTCCGTTTGTGACCGGTTCAGTGCGATAGAGTCAGCGAGCTGCTTTACCAACGTTGAATCAATGGTGTTTCCATGCAATAGTTTAAAGTATCTGTCATGCAAGGCCCGGTCGTGTTCATGTATGGGTGCCATATTGCGGCGGTGTTCATCTTGTAGTAAGCGGTATTGCTCGTTTTGTTGCTCATTAAATTGCAACTCCTTTGCCAGCC